>JAAXIW010000296.1:0-5778 GCA_012270135.1 Brevundimonas sp.
CCCTCCAAATCCCTACCGGCACGGCAGCCGTCTCACCGACCACTCCTCCGCCCATCCGCTTACAGATCTAGACCCTGACCACCTTCTCGGCCTCGCAGGCGCTGCTGCACCCGGACGACCGCTCAGCCCGTGCCGAGGCGATCCACCGGGCCTTGCGCGAGGGTGGGCGCTACGAAGTCGACTACCGCGTCGTCCAGCCCGACGGGCGTGTCTACTGGTTGCGCTCGCGCGGCCGGGTGAGCCTTGCCGAAGACGGACAACCGGCGTGGCATCGCGGCGTCGTCCTGAGCATCGACGCGCAGAAGCGGGCCGAGGAGGACCTGCTCGCGCGCGAGGCGCACCTGCGCTCGACCCTCGGCACGGTGCCCGACGCACGGAGCGTCCTCGGCGACGCCGGGGGCCGGCGCGGAGGGACCATCCGCCGGCGGCGGGCGCTCGCCCGGACCGATCGCGGCGGAGGCCCGTACCGCCCGGGCGGACTTTCATCGTGCCGCGTCACGACCGGCCACTGCCGCTGGATCAAATCCGCAGGGACGGTCCGCGGCCCTGCAGGCCTTCTTTGTCGCCAACGCCGGGCGCGGGTTGCTCCCGTCGGGCGAAACCAGCGGCGTCGTGTCGCCCAATCTGAAGACCGAGGAGTCCTGAGATGCACCCCTTCTTCCGGCCCAGACGGGCCCTGGCCTCCGCGCCTGAGCAAACCCCTTACCAGAGGGCCGGCCAGGTCTGGGACGACCGCATGGGCCTGTCCCTGGCCCATGCCCGCAACTGGCGCCGCATCGCCCTGGCCAATCTGGTGCTGGCCGGATTTCTCGGCGCCGGCTGGTGGGTCCAGGCGGACCGGGCCGTGGTCAAGCCCTTCGTGGTCGAGGTCTCCGACTGGGGCGAGACCCAGCGGATCACAGCCATCGGCGGGCGCTACGAACCCAATGAGGCCCAGATCGGTCATGCCCTCGCGGGATGGGTCCGCGACGTCCGTTCCAAGTCGATCGATCCCATCGTCATCCGCCAGAACTGGCTGCGGGCCTATGACCTGATGACGCCGAAGGCGGCAGCCTTCCTGAACGCCTGGGCCCAGGCCCACGACCCGTTCGCCGAGGTCGGGCGCGAGGCGGTCAATGTCGAGATTCTGAACGTGGTGCGCCGCACGGACCGGACGTTCGACCTGCAATGGCGCGAGACCCGCTTCGTCAACGGCCAGTCGGCGGGGACCGAGCGCTGGCGGGCCCTGATCACCACGACCGTCCAGCCGCCCCGCACGGAGGCCGAGCTGATGAAGAACCCCCTTGGACTGAAAATCGAGGATGTATCATGGACCCCCGACGCCTCCTGATCCTGACCGCCCTGGGCCTGTCGCTGTCAGGCTGCGCGGTTTTCCGCCACGACCGGGCGCCCGTGGCGCCCTGGGCGGGCCAAACGGCCGCCACGGTTCCAATAGAGGTGTCGACGTCGACGTCGACATCGACCGACGGTGCCGAACCGGCCGCCGCAGGCGTCGAGGGTCCTCATGCGCTCTCGCCGACGGAACACCCCTACGAGGCGGCGCCGGCTCTCGCGACGACCGTCAGGTCGTCGGTGCCGCCGATGGACGGGGAGACACTGACTTCGGACGCGCCGGCCGGCGCAACCGGGCGGCGGGCCATCGCCGCGGCCAATGCGACGGCGCGGGCCCCGTCGCGGGAGGACGCCTTCGTCGGCGGGGTCCAGGTCTTCACCTGGTCGCCGGGCCGGGTCTTCGAGGTCTGGACCGCCCCGCTTCGGGTGACCACCCTGACCCTGGCCCCGGGCGAAACCCTGGTGGCCAAGGCGGCGGGCGACACTGTGCGCTGGCAGATCGGCGAGGCGGTGTCCGGCGAAGGTGCGGGCCAGAGGACCCATGTACTGCTCAAACCCCTCGAGCAAGGCCTGGAAACCAACCTCGTCCTGACAACGAACAGGCGAGTGTATCTCGTTGATCTGAAAAGCGGCGGGGTCGACGCCTTCAACGCCGCCGTGGCCTGGGACGCGGACTCGATCCTGGGCGTTGGCGCACCGGTGGACGCCGGTGCGGCTGCGCCCGTCCGCGAGTCCGTCGTGATGCCGCAGGGCGAGCTCGACGCCCGCTACCGGATCGAGTCCCGGGGCGGGCGTCCGCGCTGGACCCCGACCTCGGTGTTCAATGACGGCCGGCGGACCTTCATCACCTTCGATGCGGACCTGCAGGTCGATGAGGCGCCGGTCCTGTTCGTCATCGCCCCGGACGGGGAGGCCCAGATGGTCAACTATCGGCAGGTCGGCGGCCTGTACGTCGTCGACCGGGTGTTCGACCGGGCCGAACTGCGTCTGGGCGACCGGCGGCCCCAAGTCGTCCGTATCCGTCGCCTTGCAGGAGCCCGTTCATGACCGACGTCGATCCCCTTCAGTCCGCCCCGGGGTCTCTCCCGCCCAAGGAGCCCGCGCCGGGCCTGACCGCCCGGGCGGCGCCGCCTCATGCCGTGCGCCTGCGTAAATCCGTGGTCCAGGTTCTGGTCATCGGCGGCGCCGTCCTGGTCTCGGGCTCCCTGGCCTGGGCCTTCGTGGTCCAGCCGGAGCTGCGCGACAGCGCCCGGGCGCGGCAGGCCGAGGCGCGCGAGGAGCAGACGCGCGGCGTCGTCCGGCCCTCAGAGGCGGTCACCGAACAGCCGGCCAGCTACGATCGTCTGCCCGAACCGCGCCTCACGGACAGACAGACTGAACCCGCCGAGGCGAACGAGCCGACTGTGCGGACCGCAGGGTCCTATCAGCCCGCCTATCGGCCGGCGGCGGCCGCGCGCGATCAGGGACCGAGCCCGCGTGAACAGGCGGCCCGCTCCGGCCTGTTTTTCGCAAACACGGGAGCTTCGCCCACGGGCTCAAGGGCCGGCCCGCAAGGGTCCGGCGAGGGGCGCTCGCCCGTCGTCAGACCGGAGCATGATGCGATGTACAATGGCCATGTGCTGGTGGCGCCGCTGTCGCCGTTCGAGCTGAAGGCCGGGGCGATCGTGCCCGCGGCGCTTCTGACGGCCGTGGACACCTCGCGCGCGGGCCCCGTGATCGCGACCGTCACCCAGAATGTCTATGACTCCGTGAGCGGTCGCCACCTGCTGTTGCCGCAGGGCACGCGGCTGATCGGGTCGTCGGAGGGACGCAGCGCCTATGGCGACCGCCGGGCCTTCCTCACCTGGGAACGGCTGATCCTGCCCAACGGCAAGAGTCTGATCCTGACCAGTGAGCCGGGCGTGGACGCCCAAGGCGCGGTCGGCGTTCGCGGCCAGGTCGATCGCCGGCTGTGGCCCTTGCTCGTGGGGACGCTGTTCGCCGGCGCCATCACCACCCTGGGCCAGATCGCCCGGGATGACGACGGCGGCGAATCCGGAGGCCTGTTGGGCGACGCCGGGGACGCGGCGGCCATCGAGGGAGACCAGGTCGGCGGGCGACTGGAGGACCGCGAACTGGAGGTGCGGCCTTCGATCCGGCTCCGCGCCGGGGCGCCCGTCCGGGTGATGATCACCCGGGACCTGATCCTGGAGCCCTATCGGCCATGACCGCCTCCCGGACCCACCGCAAACACTGGATCGCGCCGGGGTTGGCGTTGGTCGCCCTGACCGGTTTGGCTCTGATTGCGGATCACAGACCGGCGCCGGTGCTGATCAATGAAAGCGCCAGCCTGCCGCGGGGCGTCTACGTCCGCCTGCCCGGGGCCGCGCCTGCGCGCGATACAGTCGTCGCTGTCCCGCAACCCTCCGCCGTTCGCGCCTATCTGGGACAGCTCGGCATGCCCGACGACCTGCTGCTGATCAAACGGGTCGCCGCGGTCGGCGGCGACACCGTCTGCCGGCGGGACAACCAGCTGGTCACGCCTGGGCGCACACTGGTCGTCCAGGACCGGGACCGGCGCGGGGTCGCCCTGCCGACCTGGCGCGGGTGCCGCCGGCTCGGCGAGGAAGAACTGTTCCTGCTCGGCGACACGCCGTCGAGCTTCGACAGCCGCTATTTTGGTCCGATCTCTCGCTCCCGGGTGACCGGCATCTATCGGGAGACCCTGACATGGTGAGAAGGATCTGGATCGCGACGGCCGCGCTGGTGATCACCGCGCCGGCCTCGGCTTCGGCCCAGAACGTGGACTGGGCCGAGGCCGGAGGAAGTCTGTTCGGGACGCTGGCGATCGAGTCGGCCGTCACGGACGCTCCGGACAGTCTGGAGGTTCCCCGGCTGGCGGTTCTGGACCAACCCTTTCGGGACGCCATCGAGGCCGCTGCCTTGGCGCACGGTCTGGACCCCAAGCTGCTTCACGCCCTGGTCATCACGGAAAGCGGCTACAGGGTGGATGCGCGCTCTCCCGTCGGGGCGGGCGGCCTGACCCAGCTGATGCCGGACACAGCCCGGGAGCTGGGCGTGGTCGACCGGTTCGACCCCGTCGAAAATCTCAGGGGAGGGGCCGACTATCTGGCGCGACAGATCCTGCGCTTCGGCGATCTGAGGCTGGCGCTGGCGGCGTACAACGCCGGCCCGGCGCGCGTGGCGAGACTGGGTCGGGTTCCGGACATAGCCGAGACCCAAGCCTATGTTGCGACTGTGGTGGATTGTTATCTGGCGCTGACGGCGGGCCAGGGCATCGTCAATGCCCGGCAGTGCCGTCCCCGCGGAGCCGGGCAATGATCGGGGAGACGGAGGATGGGGTGGAGATCGCTCCGGCGATCGACGAGCCGCTGCTGACGCGGGCGGAGGCCTCGATCTTCTTGGGCTCGTTCGGGATTCGACTGAAACCGGCCACCCTGGCGCGGCTGTGGTCCACGGGCGGCAACGGTCCCCCGTGCCGTCACATCCGGTCCAGGCCCTTCTATCCGCAAGACCTGTTGCGGGACTGGGCCCGGTCGCAGATTTCGGACATCCGCACCGCCGCGCCGCCTGCGGCGAGGGGGCGCCGTCGTGGCTGACCGGTTGAGCCGGGATGCCGCGACGGCCCCGACGATCGCGGCTCTGTTGGCGGACCCTGCCGCCAGTTTCGCGGTCAAGGCGGTGGCCCGGCGATGGGCGAGGCGCGATTGCGTCGATGCCGCGGTCGACGCTCGAACGCTTTGCACCGTCTTCGAAGCGGTTGCTGACCAGATGTTTGGAGGCGTGTCATGACGTTTGAACCCGAAGGCGAACCGATCGAGACGGGCGGGCCGGAGGACCGGCTTTTGCCGTGGGATCGGGTCCGGGACGTCACCGGCCTCAGCCGGTCGACCGCATGGCGCCTGCAGCAGGTCGGGGATTTTCCCGAACCCGTGCGCATCTCCCCCAACCGGGTGGGCTGGTGGGAAAGCGAGCTGACCGCCTGGAAGGCGACCCGGACGGTCCGGGGGCTGCCGCATCCCAAGCCGTTGGCCCGACCCCGGGAGCCGAAACTGATCCAGACCACGCGGTCGCCGCGCCGCAAGTCCGACAAGGAGGCGGTCGTCGCGACAGGCGCGGTCTCGCCGGCGCCTTCAGGCTCGGCCACCCCGGCGGTGCCGCCCCGACGGCGGAAGCGACCGGCATCCGCCGTTCAGATTGATTTCGGTTTCTAGCGTCGCATGGCCAGGTGCGACGGCGCGGAGCCAGGCCGGGTAGGTCGACAATCCCCGTCTAGAAGGTCTGGGGAAGGCGTAGTCTTATGCCGCGTTCGTCGGCCTCGGCCGGGTCCATGAAGGCGTTGCAGCTGTCCCGGACGTCCTGCGGGGCGCTGCGGTCGGTCCAGGGGCCGGCCGCCCCCCAGTTCTGCGCGCTAGCCAGGCTGCGGATCAGGGGCGGTGGGGTGGA
>JAAXIW010000296.1:5788-6898 GCA_012270135.1 Brevundimonas sp.
GGATTGTCGCTGTTTGAAAGCACCTTCAGTCCCGTCAGATAGTTGCTGCGGAAGATGGTGGGAATGATGATGCGCTCTTCGTCGGCGGCGACGAGTTCGGCGTTCATCATGATCCGGCCGATCCGGCCGTTGCCGTCCGTGAAGGGGTGAACCTCCGACACCAGGAACATCATGTAGACGGCCCGGGCGAAGGGTGTTTCCAGACTGTGATAGAGTTCAAGCCCGCGGGTCAGTGTGCCTTCGACGTGAGCGGGGTCCACGAATGTGGTCTGTCCCGCCCGATTGGCCTCATCCTTGAAGGCCCCCGGGTTCTTGTCTGGACGGCCCGCCATGAGCGCGGCATGCCGGCGTTTGAGAATATCGAAGAACTCGGGAGCGTCGCGCGGTGTCCTGGCCATTTCGACGGGATCCGAAACCAGCCTCCAGGTACCGAGGATGTCGTGAGCGTCGGAAGGACGGTCACGGGGGATGACGTTGCGAAACACGATGTCGGCGGCTTCGCTGACCTCGAACTCCGTGCCTTCGATGAAGTTGGAAAAATAGGCCTCAAAAAAGGACAGGCTTGACCGTCCTTCCGCCGGACGTTCGGCGGCGGGGCGGATGACGGGCGCCGTTGCTCTCAGTTCCCGATGCAGAAGTTCGAAACGCGCGAGCCGTTCAGGATCGAAGGGAAAGCCGGAACGGCGCGCCTGGGCTCCGTCCGTGACCAGGGGCTCATCGCGCGTGCCGAGAAGGGCTCCAATCAGTCTTTCCAGGGTTTCGCACTCCACGTCGCGCCCGATCATGGGCGCGATCCGGCGCGCCTCGTCCCTGAGCCTGTTGGCCGCTTCATCGCCCCCGCGACGAATGAGGGTGTCGAGATGGGTTTCGATCTCACTGCGCGTCAGGGTGCGCGGTACGTCTCCACCGCGCCGACGGGAGGGGGCCATGTTGTCGAGATAGGCCCTCGCCGTCGAGGAGAGGAAGAGATTGCCGACGAACGGAAGGTCGGTGGGCTGAGGGGGCGCCCCTCGGCGGGTCCGGATCGTCACGCCCGGCAATTCGATGTCGCGCTTGCGATCGGAAACGCCGAAGACCGCGCCGTCGGACGCCGGGGTGTTCTCGATCGCG
>JAAXIW010000176.1 GCA_012270135.1 Brevundimonas sp.
CGATCGTGCCGATGTTGCAGTGCGGCTTGTTACGTTCGAACTTTTCCTTGGCCATGGCCAAAACTCCTGTGGCCCGGAAGGGGGCGATTGGGTCAGCAATAGAAATCTGGAGCGGGTAGACGGAATCGAACCGACATATTCAGCTTGGAAGGCTGCTGTACTACCATTGTACTATACCCGCACAGAGAATGCGGTGTCCCCACAATCGGTGAGCACCACACCCGGTTCCGGTCCGGACACCGGCCTTTTGCGATCGCGAACGTGCGTGGTGGGGGAAGCAGGACTCGAACCTGCGAAGCTTACGCAGCGGATTTACAGTCCGCCCCCTTTGCCGCTCGGGACATTCCCCCGCGCGCGATGTGAAGACCGATCCGGAACGCCCGAAAGCGGCCTGAAAGACCACTCCCGAACAAAAGCCTTCGAAGTCCGGCAAACCCTGGTTTAGAGGAAGCGCCTGACCCGGAAAGCCTCTGGGCCCCAAATCGGAGGGCGTCTTATAGTGTCGTCGACCAGAGAACGCAACGACCGGAAAACGGGGAAAAAGCCGGGCTTCCGGGGTCGCCCGGACGGCCCGAAATCCGGAGGCCGGGCGCCCAATCCGCCGGTGCGCGGCGGAGCCGATTCTCCGGCCCGCGAGCGGAAACCCAGGGTCGACGCCGACCACTGGCTGTGGGGCCGCCACCCGGTGCTGGCGGCCCTGGCCAATCCGGCCCGCAAGGGCATGGGCCGGCTGCTGGCCACGCAGGACCGCGCCGCCGAGATCGAGCGCGACCGCCTCGCCCCCAACGGCCACAGGGTCGAGATCGTCGACGGCGCGGCCCTCGCCCGCATGCTGCCGGCCGGCGCCGTGCACCAGGGCCTGGCCTTCAAGGTCGCCCCGCTGGAGGGCGTGGCGCTCGACGACCTCGCCGGGCCGGCCGCCGGCGTCATCGTCATGCTGGACCAGCTGACCGACCCCCAGAACGTCGGCGCCGTCTTCCGCTCGGCCCTCGCCTTCGGCGCCAGGGGAATCGTGGTGCAGGACAGGCACTCGCCCGCCCTGGCCGGGGCGCTGGCCAAGGCCGCGGCCGGGGCGACCGAACGGTTGCCGTGCGCCCGGGTCACCAACCTCAGCCGGGCGCTGGAGCGGCTGGCCGACCTGGGCTGGCGCGCCGTCGGCCTGGACGGGGCCGCGGAGCAGACGCTGGAACAGGCGCTGGACGACCGGCCCACCGTGCTGGTCATGGGCTCGGAGGGCGACGGCGTGCGCCGGCTGGTCGCCGAGCACTGCGACGTCATGGCGAAGATTCCCATGCCCGGCGGATTCGAAAGCCTGAACGTGTCCAACGCCGCCGCGATCGCCCTCTACGAAGCCACGCGCGCGCGGACGCGGGATTGATCGGCGCATCCGGCTTGCCCAAACCCTCTCCCCTGCCCTAGAGCGCGCGCATGGAATTCCTCAGCTCCCCCGAATTCGCCTCGCAGCTGGCCGCCCTCGGCCAGGTGCTGATGATCGACCTGGTGCTGGCCGGCGACAACGCCGTCGCCGTCGGCCTGGCCGCCGCCGCCCTGGCGCCGGAGCTGCGCCGCAAGGCCATCCTCATCGGCCTCGCCGCCGCGGTGGTGATGCGCATCGGCTTCGCCCTGATCACCGTGCAGTTGCTGGCCATCGTCGGCCTGCTGCTGGCCGGCGGCCTGCTGCTGCTCTGGGTGTGCTGGAAGATGTGGCGCGAGCTGCGCGAGCAGGCCACCCACGACCAGGCCGAGGCCGAGCACGAACTCGAGCTGGCCATGCAGATCGAGCACGGCAAGGGTCCGTCGCCCGAGGAACTGGGCCTCAAGCGCAAGAGCTTCGGCGCCGCCCTGCTGCAGATCATGATCGCCGACATCACCATGTCGCTCGACAATGTGCTGGCCGTGGCCGGCGCCGCCCACGAGCATCCGTGGATCATGGTCTTCGGCCTGGTCCTGTCGATCGCCCTGATGGGCGTCGCGGCCACCTTCATCGCCCGCATCCTGACCAAACACCGCTGGATCGGCTACGTCGGCCTCGTCATCGTGCTCTGGGTCGCCCTGCACATGATCTGGGACGGGGCCCGCTCGGTGATCGTGCGCACCGACCGGATGGAGGAATTCAACGCCGCCGCCCCCGCCTTCCTCGACATCGGCGAGGAGGAGGCCGAGCACCACCTGCGCGGCACGCGGGGCGAGGAGGAGACCGCCGCCCCGGCCCACGGCGCGCCGGCGGAACCGCCGCCCGTGACGGTGACGCCGCCTCCCGCCGAGAAAGGCTAGACCCGGGGGCTAGACCCGGGGGCTAGACCGCGGTCGCCTCGACCCAGCGGGCGGTCAGGGCGGCGAGCCCCGGCGCCTTGACCTCGAGATCGGCCTGACTGTCGACCGTCGCGACGCCCCGGTCGGCCGCCAGCCAGCGCACCAGACCGGTCCCGTCGTCAAAGGCGAAGCCGGGCCTCGGCGCCGGCCGGGCGCCCCGGTGAAAGATCAGCTGGATCTGGTCCCGCTTGCGCAGGTTCATCGTCACCCGGTCGTCGCCGCCGTGGACGAAGCTGGGGGCGTTCCACTTCACCTGTTCGGACAGGCCCGGGACGGCCTCCAGAAACAGGGTCCGCAGGGCCTCGATCTGGGGCTTCATCGGATGGTCGAGCGCGGCCATGAAGCCATCGACCTCCGCCGACCGGCTCATCCCGCAGCGCCCGCCTCGGCCCCGCCGAAGCGCGCCGACCACTCCGCCACCTGGGCGTCCTCGATCTTGGTGAACAGCACGCCCTGCGCCGCCACCGTCCGGCCGCGCGGCAGTTGAGCCAGCAGCGCCTCGCCCGCCTCCGGCCACGACAGGTCCGTCGCCCCCACCGACGTCGCGATCTTCTCGGCCGAGAACGGCATCACCGGCGCCGCCAGCCGGGCGAACAGGGCCACCAGGTTCAGTCCGGTGCGCACCCCGACGGCCGCCCGGTCGACATCGGTCTTGAAGGCGGTCCACGGCGCCGCCTCCTGCAGATATTCGTTGCCCAGCACCCAGACGGCGCGCAGGGCCTGGCAGGCCTTGCGGAACTCCATGGCCTCGAAGGCGGCGGTCGCCTCGGCGATGCCGGCGGCCACGTCGGCCTCCAGCTTCGCCTCCAGCGGCCCCGGCTCGCCGGCGTCCGGCACGACGCCGTCGAACTTGCTCTCGGCGAATTTGACGATGCGGTTGACGAAATTGCCCAGGACGTCGGCCAGGTCCTTGTTGGTCGAGGCCTGGAAATCCTCCCAGGTGAAGGCCGAGTCCGAATGCTCCGGGCCATAGGCGGTCAGGCGCCAGCGCCAGTAGTCGGCGGGCAGCAGCTCCAGCGCCTGGTCCATGAACACGCCGCGCTTCTGGCTGGTCGAGAATTTTCCGCCGTACCAGTTCAGCCAGTTGAAGGCCTTCAGCGTATCGACCGTCTTCCACGGCTCGCCCGAGCCCAGAATGGTCGCCGGGAAGCTGACGGTGTGGAAGGCGACATTGTCCTTGCCCATGAACTGGACATAGCGGACGTCGTCGGCGCCCTCGTCGGTGCGCCACCAGTCGCGCCAGCTCCGACCCGTCGCCTCGGCCCACTCCTCGGTGGCGCCGATGTATTCGATCGGAGCGTCGAACCAGACATAGAAGACCTTGCCCTCCATGCCCGGACGCGGCCCGCCGTCCGGCCCCACCACCGGCACGCCCCACTTCAGGTCGCGGGTCACGCCCCGGTCGATCAGCCCCTCGTCGAGATGTTTGTAGGCGATCGATTTCGCCAGCGTCTGCCAGTCGCTCCTGGACCCGATCCAGTCGCGGATGCGCGGCTCCAGCTTGGTCTGCAGCAGATAGAGATGCCGCGTGTCGCGCACCTCGAGGTTCTTCGATCCCGACACTGCGGAATACGGGTCGATCAGGTCGGTCGGGTCCAGCAGCCGCCCGCAGTTGTCGCACTGGTCGCCGCGCGCGCCGACATGGGCGCAGTGCGGGCAGGTGCCCTCGACATAGCGGTCGGGCAGGAAGCGGGCGTCGTCGACGGAATAGATCATCCGGTCGACGCGCTCCTCGATCAGACCGTTCTTCTCCAGCACCTCGGCGAAATGCTGGGTCAGCCGGTGATTGGGCGCGTTCGACGAGCGGCCGAACCAGTCATAGCTCAGGCCGAAGGCCTCGCCGGCCGCCTTCTGGATCTCGTGCTGCTCGTCGCAATAGGTGCGGACGTCCTGACCGGCGGCGGCGGCGGCCAGCTCGGCCGGGGTGCCGTGCTCGTCGGTGGCGCAGATATAGAGCACGTCATGACCCTGGGCCCGCTTGAACCGGGCATAGACATCGGCCGGCAACATCGACCCGGCCAGATTGCCGAGATGCTTGACGCCGTTGATGTACGGCAGGGCCGAGGTGATGAGGATGCGGGCCATGGGAGTCCGGTCAGGCTTGGGGAGGCGACGGATATAGAGGGCGCGACCGCACACGTCACCTCAGCCTTCGCCGCGGGCCCGTCCTGGGGTACGCTTCGGCGATGACAATCATCCCGAACGTCAGATGCGGCGATATGGACCGATCCATCGCCTTCTACACCGGCGTGTTGGATTTCCAGCTTGAAGAGCGCTGGCCTGAGGTCGGCAACCCGGCCTTTGCCAGGCTGCGCCGCGAATCCGACTACCTCTACCTTTCCACACACGGCGGCGACGGCGTGTTCGGCCAGGCCGTCGCCGTGATCGTGCCGCGCGTCGATCCCCTGTTCGACGTCTTTCGCGCGCGCGGCCTCGACCCATCGCACAAGCCGCAATCACCGGTGCACCAGGGGCCGGTCGATCAGACCTGGGGCACGCGGGAGTTCTATGTGGATGATCCGGACGGCAACACCCTGCGTTTCACCCAGCTTCTGGAGTGAGCGTCAGGCCGGAAGGCCCTGCGACTGAAGCCGCCGCGCCACCCTGACGAACCGCCCGGTGAGCAGCGTCGCCGACACCAGGCTGGCGATGATCACGGCCCAGACCAGGCCGTTGACCCCGATCCCGTGCGCCAGCACCCAGCCCAGCGGCATCATGATCAGGCTGTAGGCCGCGAAATGCATGATCGTCGGCCACCAGACGTCGCCGGCGGCGCGGTTGGCCGAGGCCGAGACCACCTGGATGCCGTCGGCCACGAAGAACAGGGTGGCCAGCACCAGGGCCGGGACCACCACCGCCAGCAGGGCCGGGTCGCGGTTGTAGGCGCTGGCCCCCCACGCCGCCATCGGCAACAGGGCCAGCCCAACCGTCAGGGACAGGACGAGGACCACGCACAGACCGCCCAGCCCCGCCAGCAACACGCCCCGGCCGTCCCGGGCGCCATAGGCCCGGCCGACCAGCACCGCCGTCGCCGACGACAGCCCCATCGGGACCATGAAGACGATGGCCGAGACATTGATCACGATGCTCCAGGCCGCCGTCTCGACCGCCCCCAGCTGGCCGGCGATGAAGGTCATGGCCCCGAAGGCGGCGACCTCGATGAAATAGGAACTGCCCGCGCCGTAGCCGACCTTGCGCTGCTCGCGTTCGGCCGGCGGATCGCGGCGGGGCCGGCTGAACACGCCCAGCGCCCGCGCCTCCGGCATGCGCACGATGTAGACGATCAGGAACACCGCCAGCGAGGTCCGCGCGAACAGGGTCGCCCAGGCCGCCGCCACAGCCCCGTCGAAGCCGAGCCCCAGCACGTCCGGCACCAGCAGCAGGTTCAGCGCCAGATTGACGCCATTGGCCACCCACATGGCCCACATCCCGGCCCGCGGCCGGTGCAGGGCCTCGAGAAACAGCTGCGCCGCCACGCTGACCAGATAGCCGGGCATCGACAGGGCCAGCACGATCAGCACCGGCGAGGCCCCCGCCGCCAGCCCGTCCGCCAGCCCGAGGTGGCGCAGCGCCATCGGCCCCAGCAGGATCAGCCCGACCATGGCCGCCAGGCCCAGCTGCAGCGAATAGGTCACGCCCCGCCGCAGCACCGCCCCGGCCTCGTGCCGCCGTCCTTCGCCGAGGAAGCGGGCGGTCATCACCTGCACCCCCATCAGCAGGCCGACGGCCGTGGTGACCACGATCATGGTCGGGGTCATGGCCAGCGAGCTGTAGGCCAGCTCCAGCCCCGACCAGTTGCCGACCACGATGGCGTCGGTCAGCCCCATGGTCATGATGCCGATACGCGCCAGCACCACCGGCCACGCGAGGTGCAGCAGGTCTTTCAGCGTGGCGCGGGTCTGGAGGCTGGGCGCGAACATGGGAGGCGGGACAGGCCACGGGGACGCGGCGGGGTCAACAACGGATATTCCAGCCGCCCATAAGCGCTCCTTCTCTTTCGTCATCCTCCGGCGAGCGTAGCGAGACCGGGGGACCCAGCGGCGCGCGAGAGCGCGACCCTGCCGGGAGCGCTCAGGCCGAACCAGCCTGCCTGAACAGATCGCCTTCGGCGCCGCTGGGTCCCCCGGTCGCTCCTGCGGAGCGCCGGAGGATGACGAAAGGTATGGAGCGTGTCCCAGAACCACCCTAAACCAGCCCCATGCCCAAGCTGACGTCCGCGATCGATCCGAACAGCCCCGCCTTCAAGGCCCTTGACGCCCACAACCGGCGCTTACGCGACGAGCTCCGCGAGCGGGTCGCCAAGGCGGCCCTCGGCGGGCCGGAGAAGTCGCGCGATCGCCATGTCGCCCGCGGCAAACTGCTGCCCCGCGACCGCGTCGAACGCCTGCTCGACCCCGGCTCGCCCTTCCTCGAGATCGGCCAGCTGGCCGCCTGCGACATGTACAAGGGCGAGGCCCCCGGCGCCGGCATGATCTGCGGGATCGGCCGGGTCTCGGGCCGCGAGGTGATGATCGTCGCCAATGACCCGACGGTGAAGG
>JAAXIW010000115.1 GCA_012270135.1 Brevundimonas sp.
GCTCCTCGACATATTCCTTGCCGACGACGGCCTCGGGGTCGCGCTTCAGGGCGTCCTTCAGGCGCACCATGGCGCTGTCGTTGAACTCTTCCAGCTCGTCTTCCGGCTGCCAGTCGTCCTCGACGATCGTGACGTGACGGGTCAGGGCCAGCTCGCCCGACTTGATGTCGATCTTGGCGCGGATGTCGTGATGGGCGCCGTAGCGCGACTTGGCGCCCTTCTGGATCGCCTCCTCGATCGCCTCGACGACGATCTCCTTGTCGATGTTCTTCTCGCGCGCGACCGCATCGGCGATCTGCAGCAGTTCGAGTCGGTTCGCGGAAACGCCGGCGACAGCCATGCTCTTAGTCCTCGGTATCAGGTTCGTTGTTGTCGTTACGCGCGGCGCGCTTCTCGGCGCCCGCCTTCATCAGTTCGTCGGTCAGCACCAGCTTGGCGTCGACCAGCCAGTCGAAGGGGATCAGGGCGGTGTCGTCCTCGCCGTCCAGATCGATAGCGATACTGTCGCCGTCGGTCCCGGCCAGAACGCCCTTGAAGCGTTTGCGGCCCTCGATCATGCGGTCGGTCTCCAGACGCGCCTCGAAACCCTCGAACAGGTCGAAATCGCTCTGCCGGGTCAGGGGACGATCGACGCCCGGCGACGAAACCTCCAGCAGATATTCCCCCGCGATCGGATCGGCGGCGTCGAACACCTCCGACACGGCGCGGCTCAGCCGGGCGCACTCCTCGACGGCGATATCGTGGTCGGACGGCCGCTCGGCCATGATCTGCAACCGCCGCCGCTGCGTCCCGCCCATCAGCCGCACGCGCACGATGTCGAGGCCCAGGCTCTCCGCCACGGGTTCGATCAGCTCCAGAAGAGCGCGGTCTTCGACGGTCTTGGCCTTCAAGGCTGGGTCCCGGACAAAACAAAAGCGGCTGGCCTCCGCGGCCGCCGCTTCAAACGGCGCCGTTGGACGCCGGTCTAACGATGTGAGGGGGCATATAGACCCGCGAAACGGCTTTGTCAGCCCCTCTTGGCGAACCGCGCATACATCAGGCCGGCGAGGCCTCCGGCCAGGACGATGCTTCCCGGGATCGTCCAGAAGAGCGGGTCGTGAAGGTTGGGGCCGCCCGACGCCCACGGCGCGAACAGATAGGACAGACTTGGGTGAACCGCGAATGTTCCCAGTCCCGCGAGGACGTACAACGCCGCCGCCAGGATACCGGCCGGGCCCAGCGTCCTCCACGACGGCGCCGGGACGCAGGACAGGACAAGACCAAGGACCGCCCCTCCGAAAACGGCGCTCGGAATCCATCCCCACAGCGCGATCATGACGAGGGTCAGGATGAAACCGCCAACTGGCGGCGGCCTGACGCCGACGCCGTTCTGGACGAGTTCGGCAATGACCATGCCGACCATGAAGACGACCACCGCAATCGCCGGCGCCGCCAAGCTGGTCATCGCAAATGCGGCTGGATTGAACCGCGATTTCTTCGCCATACCCCGTCGCCCTCTACCCCCTCTTCGGTAGGCGATTTCAGGCCCGCTGGAAACGCATTGCTTCCCGTGCCTCCCGTTGCCAGAAGAGGCCGTGATGAAAGTGTACTGGATCGGCCTCGACACCCCCGGTCGCCTCGGGGTGTCGCGCAGGCCCGACGGCGGCGAAGCCCTCGACGCACAGATCGCCAGACTGCAGCACGGCATGGTCGACCACGTCGTCAGCCTGCTCGAGCCCGAGGAGGCGGCGTCACTGGGGCTGGCCGAGGAAGGCGCCGTCTGCGAACGCCACGGCGTCGGCTTCTACAACTTCCCGATCACCGACCACGGCCTGCCGGCCAATGTCGAGGACTATCGCCGCGTCGCCCACGCCATGGACCGCCGGCTGAGGGCGGGTCAGGCGCTGGTCGTCCACTGCCGTGCAGGATTGGGGCGCGCGCCGTCCCTGGCGATCAGCGCCCTCGTCGCCGGCGGGATGAACGTCGACGAGGCCATCCTGCGCGTCGGCCGTGCCCGCGGCCGCCCGGTGCCCGAGACCGACGAGCAGTACGAGTTCCTGAAGGCCTTCGCGGCGGGCCGGGTTTGAGCCTGCCGTTCCGCCTCGCCGCCGTCGCGGGGTTCGCCCTGCTGATGGCGCTCTGCGCCCAGGTCGCCGTGCCCATGGTCCCCGTGCCGATGACCCTTCAGACCTTCGCGGTGCTGCTGGCCGGGTCGGTGCTCGGCGGCGGATGGGGCGCGGCGGCCGTGCTGCTGTATCTGGCCCTCGCCGCGATTGGCCTGCCGGTTCTGGCCGAGGGCGGATCGGGCCTCGACCGGTTCGCCGGCCCCACCGCGGGCTATCTGTTCGCCTTTCCCCTCGCGGCCCTGATCGCGGGCCAACTGTCCCGCCGCCCGCTGTTCCGGAGCCCGGTGAGGGAGACCGCGCTGATGATCGGGGCCCACCTGCTGATCCTCGCCCTCGGCGCGGCCTGGCTGGCGAGGAGTCTCGGCCCGGCGGACGCCCTCGCGAACGGCTTCACGCCCTTCCTGATCGGCGCGGTCGTCAAGTCGGCGGGGGTGGCTCTCTGCGCGACGGGCCTGCGCCGTCTGGCGCCGTTCAGACCCTGACGAACTCCAGGAAGATCGGCGCCGTATCCCCCAGTTTCTTCTCCTCGTAGCGGGTGACCACATGGTCGTCCGGCGCGATACGCCAGTCGTCGGCCCGGTTCGCCGTCCATTCCAGTCCCGGCGTCCGCTCGAATTTCTCCAGCGCCCAGTCGGCGTAGTCCTTCCAGTCGGTGACGAACCGCAGCCGCCCGCCGGGCTTCAGCAGACGGACGATCTCGGCCGCGAAGTCGTCCTGCACCAGTCGCCGCTTGTTGTGCCGCGCCTTGTGCCACGGGTCGGGGAACAGGATCATCACCCGGTCGAGCGACGCGTCGGGCAGGGCCGTCATCACGTCGCGGGCGTCGTCGGCGTGCAGCCGGACATTCTTCAGCTCGCCCTCCTCGATATGGCGCAGGGCCGAACCCACCCCGTTCAGGAAGGGCTCGCAGCCGATCATCAGCGTGTCCGGACGGCGCGCCGCCTGGGCCGCCAGATGCTCGCCGCCGCCAAAGCCAATCTCAAGCCAGACCGACCTCGCGCCGGGCATCAGAGCGGCGGGATCGATCGGCCCAGCCTTCGGATCGGGCAGGGCCACAGCGGGCAGGAGCGTGTTGAACAGCGCCGCCTGCCGCGGCTTTATGGCGCGCGACTTGATCCGGCCGAACGAACGGAGTGGGCGGTGGGCGGTGTCGTCAGAGGAAGCCATGGGCGCGCCTGTTAGACGCGCCCGGCCGATCAGACCAGCGCCTTCAACTGATCCACCAGATCCGTCTTCTCCCAGCCGAAGCCGCCATCGGCGTCCGGTTCGCGGCCGAAATGGCCGTAGGCTGCGGTGCGGGCGTAGATCGGCTTGTTGAGGCCCAGATGCTCGCGAATGGCGCGTGGCGTGGCGCCCCCGATGAAGCCGAGCAGTCTTTCCTCGAGCAGCGCCTCGCTGACCTTGCCGGTTCTGTGCAGGTCGACGTGGATCGACTGCGGCTCGGCCACGCCGATGGCGTAGCTGATCTGGATGGTGCAGCGGTCGGCGAGGCCGGCGGCGACCACATTCTTGGCCAGGTAGCGGCAGGCGTAGGCGGCCGAGCGGTCGACTTTGGTCGGGTCCTTGCCGGAAAAGGCGCCGCCGCCGTGCGGGGCCGCGCCGCCATAGGTGTCGACAATGATCTTCCGACCGGTCAGTCCGGCGTCGCCGTCCGGTCCGCCGATCTCGAACACCCCCGTGGGATTGATGTGCCAGACCGTCTCGTCGGTGACGAAGCCCTCCGGCAGCACCGACAGCACCACCGGCCTGACTACCTCGGCCACCTGCGCCTGCGACAGGCCCCTGGCATGCTGGGTCGAGACCACGATGGAGGTGGCGGCGACAGGCTGCCCGTCCTCGTAGCGCAGGGTGACCTGGCTCTTGGCGTCCGGCTCGAGCCGGCTCTCGCCGCCGTGGCGCAGTTCGGCCAGCCGTTTCAGGATGCGGTGGCTGTAGGCCAGGGTGGCCGGCATCAGCTCGGGCGTCTCGTTCGAGGCGTAGCCGAACATGATGCCCTGATCGCCCGCGCCCTCGTCCTTGTTGCCCGAGGCGTCGACGCCCACGGCGATGTCCGCGGACTGGGCGTGCAGATGGCATTCGTACGAGGCGGTTTTCCAGTGGAAGCCGTCCTGTTCGTAGCCGATGTCCCGGATGGCGGCCCGGACAAGCGGTTCGAGGCTGTCGACGATGGACCGGGTGAAGGCCTCGTTCTGTTCCTTCGTATTGCCCGGCTGTGTCGCCCGGACCTCGCCGGCGAGCACGATGCGCTGGGTGGTGACCAGGGTCTCGCAGGCCACCCGGGCCTCGGGATCCTGAGCGAGGAAGGCGTCGACGACCGTGTCGGAGATGCGGTCGGCGACCTTGTCGGGATGTCCTTCCGAAACGCTTTCGGAGGTGAACAGGAAGGACGAACGGGCCAAGGCGGACTCCTGACGGGCGGAATGGTCGCCAGACATATAAAGATATGTTTATATGTTCAAGATGCGGGGCGGCGGGGGCGCCAGATGACCCGGTTGAAAACCGGAACTTCGCCCATCAGCCAACGCTCTCCAACACCCGCCAGCAGCGCCAACGCCATCAGAATTCCCAGCCCGACACGCGCGGACACGACCGCATAGGCGCTGATCTCGGGAACAAGCAGCGGTGCGGCGTAGACCAGCAGCGTCAGCACCATGACGGCGGAGATGAACAGCGGCCACCATCGATCCCGCGTCAACGCCATCCAGACGAAGAAAGCCGTCAGCAGCACGTCGACGACTGCGTCGCCGACGTACAGCGGCCCGATGCGCAGCTGGTGAGTATACATCGAGACCACGAAGACGACGATGACCGCCAGGGCGCCGAGCCTTTCCGGATGGCCGCCTTTCACCCAGGCCGCCGCGACGGCGATCCCGAGGAGCAGATAATAGGCGGCCTGAAAGGGCGTAATCGGCGTTTCTCCAACTGCTCTCGCGCCAGCGGCGATGCTACCGACCGGCCGGCCTCGCCGACTGGGTGGCCTGGCCGATCTCGCCGGCCCGACCGGCATAGTCCACAATCAGGTCCGTCACTGCCTTGAGGAGCACCGCCGTGACGACGATGACGACTAGCAGGATCAGGAGGCGGACGCCCCGTCCACGGGGCGGCGGGCGGTAGCCGAGCCGCCGGTCATGGGGGTGTCGTGAATCCCGTTCCGCGCGCCCACCTGCGCCAGCACCCAGCCCGCGCTCAGCACCTGCCGCAGCAGCTCCCGTGGGTTCGACTGGATCGCGTCGTCCGCCAGCCCTCTCATCAAATGACTGCGAACCGGATCCTCGCCCCCCGTCGGGCTGAACGCGTCCAGCGCCGCTTCCAGATCCTCCCACGTCCAGTGGGGAAGCGGCGTACTCGTCAATGCCATGACCTGACTCCCTGTCGAGGACGGCATCAGCAGCGCAATCGGCGTCGCCGCCAATGGGGTCTTTCGGCCCTGGTACGTTTCGGCCCAGGAGGGCGAGCGCGGCCTTGCGCCGGTTGACGCCCATCCGACGGCAGGCCTCGTGCACGTGCTTTTTGACGGTGGCCTCGGACAGGCCCAGGCGGGCGGCGATTTCCTTGTCGGTGAGAAAGGCCGTCAGCCTCAGACACTCTTCCTGGCGGGCGCTGAGGCGCTGCGGCATTCCACACTCCGGTGCGAGCGAAGTAGCTACGGCCTGCGACCGGCGCCGTCCAGTGTCCCGACGTCAGGTTCGGCGCCGGGCGCCCGTCGTGATGCCCTTCGGACCTTCGGTTCGGCGATATGGAGAATGGTGCCGCTTAGGTGACTCGAACACCTGACCCCCGCATTACGAATGCGATGCTCTACCAGCTGAGCTAAAGCGGCCTTGGCGGGGCGGAGAAGAGCGCGCCCGCGCGAGAGGCGCTCTTTATACGCGGGGCGCGAGCTTGCCAAGCGCCTCCAACACCGCCGCCTCGTCCGGCCGGGCGGCGACGCGGATCTCCAGGCCGGAAACGCGCGTCAGCGGCTTGGCGGCGGCGTCCGAGATGGCGACGGCGGCCTGTCCCGCGAACGGCGCCAGCGCCGCCACTGCGCGCCCGCCGCGCGGCGAATGGACCAGCACGGCCTCGAACCCAGCGGGCGCGGCGGCCCCGGTCTCGACCGACCGATAGACCGGCAGGGCGCGAACCTCGATCTGGCCGGCCAGCAGCGTCGGCAGGTCTCCCGACGGCTCGAGCGCGCCGGGCGCGAGCACCGGGCCGGGCGCCGCCTCCGCCAGCAGGCGGGCCAGGTCGGCCAGGGCTCCGCCCGCCGATCGGATGGAGGCGAACCCCGCCGTCCGCGCCGCCTCCGCCGTGGCGTCGCCCACCGCGAACACCGGCAGAAGGCGCCGGTCCGACAGGGCCCGAAAGGCATCCACGCCATTGGGGCTGGTGAAGGCCAGCGCCGCGATCCGCGTCAGGTCGGGCGCCGGCTGCGAGATCCGCTCGATCGCCAGTAGCGGCGCGATGAGCGGCTCGAAGCCAAGGTCGGTCAGGCGGCCGGCGGTGCGCGTTGCGCCCGGCTCGGCGCGGGTGACCCAGACGCGTCGGATCGGCCTCAGTGGTCGACCCCCTGGTCGCCGGCCGCGTCGCGGACCTCGGCGCCGATTTTCAGACCAAGCGCCCGGGCCCGCTCCGGCGCGTCAACCGCCTCGACTTCGGCGATCTCGCCCGCCCGGCGCCAGCGCGCCGAGCCGTCGCGCGCCAGCATCTCGGTCGTCACACGCAGCCGGCCGGCGGCG
>JAAXIW010000136.1:0-2255 GCA_012270135.1 Brevundimonas sp.
ATCTCCAGCAGGGCGGCGTCTTCCATGGCGAACAGGGGGCGGAACGGCGTCAGGGGCAGGGGGCGGATGCGAAAGCTCATCGGGGTCTCCTTCGCCACCGATGTGACAGGCGCGGCAGGGGGCGTCTGGCGACTTTCGGGCGTTGCGCCGAAGCGTCCGCGTCCCCACAACGGAAGGCATGAACGCACCCTTCCAGACCCCCGCCGATCCGACCGAAGCGCCGCTTTGGGACCTGTCCGACCTCTATGTTTCGCGCAACGACCCGCGCATCGAGGCCGATCTGGACAAGGCCCGCGCCCTGGTCGGCGAGCTTAACGCCCTGCAGGGGCAGCTGGCGGCGGCGAGGGGAGAGCCCGCCGTGCTGGGCGAGCGGCTGGCCCGGGCGGTGAGCCGCTACGAACAGGCCTCGGACCTGCTGGGCGCGCTGGGGGCCTATGCCTTTCTCGCCGCCTCGACCGACCGCAACGATGCGGGCGCGCAGGGCTTCGAGGCGACGGTGCGCGAGAAGATCACCGTCATCGCCACCCCGACGGTCTGGGTGACGCTGGAGATCAACCAGCTGGAGGAGGCCGAGATCGACGCCGCGCTGGCGGCCACGCCCGCCGCCGCGCGCTGGAAGCCATGGCTGCGCCGGGTGCGGGCGATGAAGCCGCACGAGCTCAGCCACGAACTGGAGACCTTCCTCGCCGAGCGCGGTCCGATCAGCGCCCAGTGGCCGCGCCTGTTCGACGAGACCCTGGCGGCGATGAAGGTCAGGGCGGGCAAGGACGAACTAACCCTGTCGGAGGCATTGAACCGGCTGTCCGACCCGAAGGCGGTCCGGCGCAAGACGGCGGCCGAGGGGCTGAACGAGGCGCTTGGCGCGCGGGTCCAGACCATGGCGCTGGTGCTCAACACCGTCGCGGCCGACCATGCGCTGGAGAGCCGCTGGCGCGGCTTCAAGCGGCCGGCGGACAGCCGCCACCTGGCCAATGAGGTGGACGGAGACGCGGTCGACGCCATGGCCGAGGCGGTGGCGGCGGCCTATCCGCGGCTGTCGCACCGCTATTACGCGCTCAAGGCCAAGGCCATGGGCAAGGCGATGCTGGACCAGTGGGACCGCAACGCCCCGATCGAGACGACCGCCCCGCGCGGCTACGACTGGGCGCAGGGGCGGGAACTGGTGCTGGAGAGCTTCTCCGACCTCGGCGGCGAGTTCGCCGACCGGGCGCGGGGCTTCTTCGACAAGCCGTGGATCGACGGCCGGGCGCGGCCGGGGAAGCAGTCGGGGGCCTATGCGCACCCGGTGACCTCGGACCGGCACCCCTATGTGTTCCTGAACTGGATGGGCGAGCGGCGGGATGTGCTGACCCTGGCCCACGAGCTGGGGCATG
Source organism: Brevundimonas sp. (assembly GCA_012270135.1). Taxonomy (GTDB): domain Bacteria; phylum Pseudomonadota; class Alphaproteobacteria; order Caulobacterales; family Caulobacteraceae; genus Brevundimonas. Next base: position 1,374 of record JAAXIW010000136.1, read on the forward strand.
GGGTGCACCAGACGCTGGCGGCGGGGCAGGGGAGTTTGCTGGCCGACACGCCGCTGACCCTGGCCGAGACGGCGTCGATCTTCGCCGAGGGGCTGACCTTCGACCGGCTGCTGACCACCTCGCCGAAGGCCGAACAGCGGGGCCTGCTGGCCGGGCGGATCGAGGACGGGCTGAACACCGTCATTCGCCAGATCGCCTTCCACCGCTTCGAGACCCGGTTCCATGACGAGCGGGCGGGGGGCGAGCTGTCCGTCGAGCGGATCGGTGAGATCTGGCTGGAGGAGATGGGCGGGTCGCTGGGCCCGGCGGTGACGCTGAACCCGGGCTACGAGCACTGGTGGAGCTATGTCAGCCACTTTGTCCACTCGCCCTTCTATGTCTACGCCTATGCCTTCGGCGACCTGCTGGTGGCGGCGCTGATGGAGACGCGGGCGAAGGACCCGGGAGGATTTACGCCGCTGTATCGCCAACTGCTCGCGGGCGGCGGGTCGCGGGGCTATGTCGAAGCGCTGAAGCCGTTCGGGCTGAACCCGCGCGACCCGGCCTTCTGGACCATCGGCACGAAGCGGCTGGAGGGTCTGATCGACCGGTTCGAGCAACTGGTCTGAGTTGACGGCGGGGCGGGGCCGGGCGAGCGTCCCGGCCATGCGCACCCTGATCCTCGCCGCCGCCGCCGTTCTCGCCCTGCCCGCGGCCGCCCAGACCACCGCCGAACCGACGCCGGCGACCCGCGCCATGGCCGCCGGCTACAAGGCGCTGATGGTCTGCGGGGCGATCAAGAACGCCGAGGCGGCGGGCGGCTCGCGCGCGGACGACAGGGTCGCGGCCTATGAGCTGGTGGGCCGCTATCCGGAGAGCGACCCGCTGGTGCGGGACATGCCG
>JAAXIW010000136.1:2265-4452 GCA_012270135.1 Brevundimonas sp.
GGAGATGCCGGTGGAGGGCTGGCCGGCGCGGGTCGCGGTGGCGTGGGACGACGCCCTGCCGCCGCGTTCCGCCGTGTGGCGGCCCGGGCGAGGGTGCACGATCATGCCGGTGGGGTGGCGCGGCGAACAGATCGCGACGCTGTCGCCGGGTGAGCCGACGAACGCCGCCTTCGCCGCAGCGGTGACGCCCGCCGACCCCGAAGCGCTCGAGGACACCGCTGAGATGGCCTTTGGCGGCGGCTATGGCGAGGGCGTGAACACCACGGCCGTGGTGGTGCTTCAGAACGGCCGGCTGGTTGGGGAGTGGTACGCCGACGGTTTCGGGATCGACACGCCGCAACGCACCTGGTCGGTGGCCAAGTCGCTGGCCGGGACCATCATCGGAGCCGCAGTTCAGCGCGGCGAGGTCGATGTGAACGCGCCTGCCGCCATCGCCGACTGGAGGCGGCCGGGCGATCCGCGGGCGGCCATCACGCTGGACCAGTTGATGCGCATGGCCTCGGGCCTGACCAGCGACACCGCCGGCAACCGGCAGGACGCCCTGTATTTCGGCCGGGTCGGGCTGGACGAGCAGGTGACGACCTGGCCGCTGATCGCGCCGCCGGGGAGCCGCTACCGCTACGCCAACAACGACACTCTGCTGGCCATCCTGTCGATCGCCCCGACATTCAGGCAGAACCCGCCGGCCGAGCTGTTCCGGCGGCTGGGGATGCACGACACCGTCGCCGAGACGGACTGGCGGGGGAATTACATGCTGTCCAGCCAGGTGTGGTCGACGGCGCGGGACCTGGCGCGCTTCGGGCAGCTGTACCTGGACGACGGCATGGTGGATGGCGAGCGCATCCTGCCCGAGGGCTGGCTCGACTACGTCTCGCGGCCGTCAGGGCCCCAGCCGCGCGGCGAGCAGGGCTACGGCGCGACCTTCTGGCTGTTCGACAAGTCGAAAGGCATTCCGGCGGACGCCATCTCGGCCAATGGCAACCGGGGCCAGTATGTGATCATCGTGCCGAGCCGGAACATCGTCATCGTCCGGCGGGGCGAAGATCCCGCGGGCCGGCGGTTCGACCATGTGGCCTTCACCCGCGACGTGCTGGCGGCGCTGGACTGAGCGAATTGTCGCCGCCCGCTTGAGCGCGCGCCCGGCCCCGCTATAAGGGCGCCAACGCCTTTCAGATTCCCGGACCCGACCATGGCCGACCCGCACCACGCCGACGCCCACGATGACTACGTTCGCGGCTCGCAGGAGATCAGCGAGCAGGAAGACACCTTCTCGCTGTTCATGGGCATGGCCAAGTGGGGTTCGCTGCTGACGGCGGTCGCGATCCTGTTCCTGGTGCTGTGGTTCCAGCCGGGCGGCAGCTTCATCTTCGGCGCCATCGCGGCCTTCGTGCTGCTCGTGGTCGGCATCGTCGCCCTGCGCAAGAAGAAGACGCAGCATTAGGCGGCGCTATCGCTCGCGACGCGGTCGCTCGCTGTTTGAGCGCGGCGCAGGGGAACCTCCGCCTGCCCGAAAAATCCCCGCTTTGACGCGCCCCGGCGGATAAGCCTAACGTCCCTGCGTCGAGAGATGACGGAGGGATTCGCTTGGCTGTCGCCATCGCCGTGACCCGCGAACGCCGAGACGGCGAGACGCGCTGCGCCGCCACTCCGGAAACGGTGAAGAAGCTGATCGCCCTGGGCGCATCCGTGACGGTCGAGGCCGGGACGGGGACTGGCTCCTCCATTCCAGATGCGGATTACGCCGACGCCGGGGCGACGGTGGCCAAGGACCTCAAGGCGGTGCTGTCGGGGGCCGACATCCTGCTCAAGGTGCGCGGCCCGACGGCGCAGGAGACCAGCGCCCTGAAGCCCGGCGCTGTGGTCGTGGCCTTGCTGGACGCGTATCGCGACAAGGAGACCGTCAGCGCGCTGTCCGGCCAGGGCGTCACCGCCTTCGCCATGGAGTTCGTGCCGCGGATCACTCGGGCGCAGGTGATGGACGCCCTGTCGTCCCAGGCCAATCTGGCCGGCTATCGGGCCGTGATCGAGGCGGCGTACGCCTATGGCAAGGGCTTTCCGATGATGATGACGGCGGCCGGCACGGTGGCTGCGGCCAAGGTCTTCGTCATGGGGGCCGGGGTGGCGGGGCTGCAGGGCATCGCCACCGCGCGGCGGCTGGGGGCGGTGGGCCCGCGCACCGCGGGGCGG
>JAAXIW010000136.1:4462-6819 GCA_012270135.1 Brevundimonas sp.
ATGTGGCCTCGATGAAGCCGGGCAGCGTGCTGGTCGACCTGGCCATCGACAACGGCGGCAATGTCGAGGGGGCCAGGGCGGGCGAGGTGGTCGAGACGCCGAACGGCGTGCGGATCGTCGGCTGGACCAATATGGCGGGCAGGATCGCGGCGGACGCCTCGGCGCTCTATGCGCGGAACCTGGTCGCCTTCGTGGGACTGATGGTCAAGGACGGCGCGCTGGCGGTCGATCTCGAGGACGAAATCCTCAAGGCGGCGGCCGTGACCCACGGCGGGGCCGTGGTGCATGAAGGAGTGAAAGGCTGATGGAACACGTCCCTGTCGACCCTACCATCTTCCGCCTGGCCATCTTCGTGCTGGCGATTTTCGTCGGCTACTACGTCGTCTGGAGCGTGACGCCGGCGCTGCACACGCCGCTGATGGCGGTGACCAACGCCATTTCGTCAGTGATCGTGGTCGGCGGGCTGATCGCGGCGGCGGCGGCGAGCGGGGATGACGGCTGGATCGCCAAGGGGGCCGGCGTGGCCGCCGTGACCCTGGCCAGCGTCAATATCTTCGGCGGCTTCATGGTGACCCGGCGCATGCTGGCCATGTACCGCAAGAAGGAACGCCCGCCCGCGCCCGCCAAGGCGGCCGACGCCGGATGATCTACGATCCGCAGCAGTTCGCGGTCGGCGCGTCCTGGGTCGCCACGGCGATCGGCGCGGCCCTGTGGCTGTGGAGCTGGCTGGGCGAGAAGGATGCGATCCGCAAGCTGCGATTTCTCGACTGCGGGGTGGTGCTGCTGTTCTCGTCGATCCTGCTGCGCATCGTGGCCCAGGAGCGGCAGATGAGCATCTGGGACTGGGCCGTGGTCTTCATCGGCCCGCTGTTCATCGCCGCCGCCCTGTGGCGACTGGCGCGGACGGCCGGTGCGCCGCCGGCGGGGAAATGAGCGCGACGATGAGGGGACACCGAACACCATGAACGCATCGATCGCGGCCCTGGCCTATCTGGTCTCGGGCGTCCTGTTCATTCTCAGCCTGCGCGGGCTGTCGAGCCCCGATACGAGCCGGCGCGGCAATACGCTGGGCATGGGCGGCATGGCCCTGGCGGTGGCGGTGACGCTGGCCACCCTGTGGTCGACCGGCGTGCTGGACCCGCTGACCCTCGGCCTGATCGCCGCCGGGGTGATCGTCGGCGGCGGGGCCGGGGCCCTGATCGCGGCCCGGGTGCAGATGACCCAGATGCCCCAACTGGTCGCGGCCTTTCACAGCCTGGTCGGGATGGCGGCCTGTCTGGTGGCGGTGGGGGCGGTCTATGCGCCGGAGAGCTTCGGCATCGCGACGGCGACGGGCGGCATCAAGACCCTGTCGATCATCGAACTGAGCCTCGGCGTGGCCATCGGGGCGGTGACCTTCACCGGCTCGGTGATCGCCTTCGCCAAGCTGAACGGCAACATGAGCGGGGCGCCGATCATCCTGCCGGCGCGGCACCTGATCAACATCGCCCTCGCGCTCGGCCTCGTCCTGCTGATCGGGGTGATGATCGGCTCGGGCGGGACGGCGGTGTGGGCCTTCTGGGGGGTGTTCATCATCGCCCTGATCCTCGGCGCGACCCTGATCATCCCCATCGGCGGGGCGGACATGCCGGTGGTGGTGTCGATGCTCAACTCCTACTCCGGGTGGGCGGCGGCGGCGCTGGGCTTCACGCTCGAAAACATCGCCCTGATCATCACCGGGGCGCTGGTCGGCAGCTCGGGCGCGATCCTGAGCTACATCATGTGCAAGGGCATGAACCGCAGCTTCATCTCGGTGATCCTGGGCGGGTTCGGCGGCGAGACGGCGGCGGCCGGCGGCGGCGCGGCGGAGACCCGGCCGGTCAAACAGGGCTCGGCCGAGGACGCGGCCTTCATCATGAAGAACGCCTCCAAGGTCATCATCGTCCCCGGCTATGGCATGGCCGTCGCCCAGGCCCAGCACGCCCTGCGCGAGATGGCCGATACGCTGAAGGAGGAGGGGGTCGAGGTGAAATACGCCATCCACCCCGTCGCCGGACGGATGCCCGGCCACATGAATGTGCTGCTGGCGGAAGCGAACGTGCCCTATGACGAGGTGTTCGAGCTGGAGGACATCAACTCGGAGTTCAGCTCCTGCGACGTGGCCTTCGTCATCGGCGCCAACGACGTCACCAACCCCTCGGCCAAGACCGACCCGCAGTCGCCGATCTACGGCATGCCGGTGCTGGACGTGGAGAAGGCGGGGACGGTGCTGTTCATCAAGCGCGGCATGGGCTCGGGCTATGCGGGGGTCGAGAACGAGCTGTTCTTCCGCGACAACACCATGATGCTGTTCGCCGACGCCAAGAAGATGGTCGAGG
>JAAXIW010000244.1:0-5101 GCA_012270135.1 Brevundimonas sp.
ATTCGATGCGCTTCTCGGACACGGTCTGGACCAGGCGGTCGACGTAGACGCCCGGGGTGTGGATGTGGTCGGGGTCCAGAGAGCCGACTGGGACGCTCTCGTCGACCTCTACGACGGTGACCTTGCCGGCCGTGGCCATCATCGGGTTGAAGTTCCGGGCGGTCTTGCGGATGTAGAGGTTGCCGCGCTCGTCGGCCTTCCAGTCCTTGACGATGGACAGGTCGGCGACGAGGCCGGTCTCCATGATGTAGCGCTCGCCGTTGAACTCGCGCTCCTCCTTGCCCTCGGCGACGAGGGTGCCGACGCCGGTCTTGACGAAGAAGGCCGGGATGCCGGCGCCGCCGGCGCGGATACGCTCGGCCAGGGTGCCCTGGGGGTTGAACTCGAGCTGGAGCTCGCCGGCGAGGTACTGGCGCTCGAACTCCTTGTTCTCACCGACATAGGACGAGATCATCTTCGCGATCTGCTTCGTCTCCAGCAGCTGGCCGAGGCCGAACCCGTCGACGCCGGCGTTGTTGGAGATGACGGTCAGGCACTTGGCGCCGCTGTCGCGCAGGGCGGCGATCAGGTGCTCCGGGATGCCGCACAGGCCGAAACCGCCAGACATGACGGTCATGCCGTCGAAGGTCAGGCCTTCCAGGGCGGATGTCGCGTCGGGGAAGATCTTCCGCATCGCTTCCTCTTATTTTCACCGCCTGATGAATATCGACGGCCTTGTTCGGTCTCTACGGCGGCGGGGCGGACGGGGCAAGTCTCCGGAGCGGATCCGGGCGACGGGTCGGGTTCTGCCCGGGTGAAAACCCAAAAAAACAGCTGTGGCGAAGTCGGCAGAGTCGGCGCCGGAAATCGGTGTGTCAGAGTCGGCAAAGTCGACATCGGGGACGGGTGGACGCGCCCTGGGGCGGCGCGGCGGGGATTCGATTGTCAAAGACCGGAGGCGAAGGGCGGCATTATGCGCCCGTCGGCCTATCCGGATGGAAGACAGGTTTTAGATTCAACGAAGCGGCTGAAAAGGCGGGAGATCGTCTCCGCAATCCGACTATGTTTTCGCGGATTGCCAGCACAGCGTCATGGGCTTTGAGAGCCGAGGTTCGTCACAACGAGCACAACGAAGGCCACAACGAACACGACGGGGCCGGAGGGCCTGCGGCGACCGCCGCGAGACGCAATGGATTGATGGCGGGCAAGGGCCCGCGAAGGACGGTGGGGCTTCGCTCCCGTCGTGTTCGTTGTGGCTTCCTTTCGTCGTGGCCGTTGTGATGAACCAACTGGCCGCGGGGAGGACGCCATTAACCTTTTTCTTCGCGTGAGGCGGGCACGTCATGGCCAGCGGGGCTCGATAGGGTAAAAGACGGGCCTTGGCGGATTCACGTTCGGGGGACGTTTTGAAGGCTGGCGTCAACGCATTGACGGTGACCTTTCTGGTCGGGGTGTTGGGCGGACTGCTGCTGACGCCCGACGGGCGGCACTGGCTGCGCAATCCGACGGTCATGCTGGGCGACCGGGCCAACGCCTCGGCGCCGCCCGTGACCGCGCCGGTGACGCGGCCGGTCGCCGCGGTGGCCGCGCCGCCGCCCGCGCCGACCGTGACGCCGCTGTCGGCGCGTCTGACGCAGGGGCCGCTGCGGATCGGCGTGTTCGGGGATTCGATGGCCGACGGCCTCTACACCGGCCTGTACCGCGACCTGCGCGACGAGCCGAAGATCACGGTGACCAAATTCTCGGAAGTCTCGACCGGCCTGTCCCGCTACGACTACGTCGACATCCAGGCCAAGACGCAGCGCCAGATCGACGAGACGCCGGTCGATGTGGCGGTCATCCTGTTCGGCACCAACGACGCCCAGGGCATCAGCCTGGATGGTGTGATCCACCATTTCGGCACCGATGGCTGGAAGGCCGCCTATGCGACGCGGATCGACAATCTGGTGGCCATGCTGCGCAGCCGCGACGTGGCCGTGTACTGGGTCGGCCTGCCGCGCATGAAGAGCGACCGGTTCGACGGCCGGATGGCGCTGATCAACGACGTGGTCGAGGCGCGGATGAAGGCGCTGGGCGTGCCGTATCTGGCGACGACGGCCCTGACCTCGAACGCGGAAGGCGGCTACGAGGCCTATTTGCCCAATGACAGCGGCCGCAAGGTTCTGATGCGGGCCAACGACGGCATCCATATGTCGATGGCGGGCTATCTGCGGATGAGCGCGCCGGTGGCCGAGCGGCTGAAGCGGGACGCGGGGCTGGACCGGCCGGCGGCGACGCCGACGCCCGTGACGCCCGCGGTCTGAAGGTGAGAGCGGCGCTCGGCGCATGGGCCGCCGCGGCCAGGGTCGCCCGGGCGTCGTCCACCGCAGCTCAGACCCCATGGGCGGCCACATCGTCGCCGGAGCCGGGACCGGGTGTCTGCCCAAGCGGGCTTTGCCAGGCCGAAGGCCTGCGCGGGTTCTTCGAGGCGCTGACCGCCACGGAGGCCGGCACGCGAAACCGGCCGGTTCACATCGTCCAGATCGGCGACAGTCACACGGCCGGCGACCGCATAACCGGCAAGGTCCGGGTCGAGCTGCAGCGACGCTTCGGACGCGCAGGACGCGGGGTGCTGCCGCCGGGCGTCCCCTGGACCGGATACGCGCCCTTTCAGGTCGCCGTCGGATCGACCGGCTGGGTGACCGAGCCGGCGCCGCTGCAGCCTCCGGCCGGAGCGCCGTCGCCCCGGGTGGGCCTGAGCGGAGTCCGGTCGACCGGCGCCGGGGACGCGATGATGGGCTTCGAGCTGGAGCCCGGATCGGAAGCCACGACCCTGGGCGTGTGCGGCCGGGCGCGGGGAGCGGGGCCGGGTCTGGCGGTCGAGCACGGGGGCCTGATCCATTCGCTGGATTTCAACGGACCGGCCCGGGACACGCCGGTGTGCCGGGACCTGCCGCTGGGGCGGGCGACGCGGCAGGTGCGCCTGCGCCCGCTGGGCGACGGCCTGGTGATCGATTCCGTACGGCTGGACAAGGGCGGGTCGGGGGTGGCGCTCTCGAACCTCGGCCGGGTCGGAGCCACGCTGCGGGACCTCGCGGCCCGGGATGAGGCGACGGTCGCGGCCGAACTGACGGCGTGGGAGCCGGACCTGATCGTGCTGGCCTTCGGGGCCAACGAGGGTTTCGACGACGCCCTGGACCGGACCGCCTACGAGGCCCTGCTGCGCGGGCAGATCGCGCGACTGCGGCGGCTGGCGCCCTCGGCGTCGCTGCTGGTTCTCGGCGCCCCCGACGCCCAGAGGAACGGGGCGACCGGCGGATGCTCGGCCGACGGGATGCGCGCCCCGCCGCCGTCTCTGGCGGTGGTCCGGGATGTGCAGCGACGGGTCGCCGCCGATCTGGGTGTGGCGTTCTGGGACTGGCACGGACGAATGGGGGGAGACTGTTCGGCGGATCGTCTGGCGCAGGGGGCCGAGCCCCTGATGCGCGGCGACCGGGTCCATTTCACGAACGCGGGGGCCGACTGGATCGGCGGCATCCTCGCGGGCGACCTGATGGCCGCCTATGACGGATGGAAGGCGGAAAGCGCCGCGGCGGGGGGCGCGGACTAGATGCTGTTCCCCACGCTGGCGTTCGGCGTCTTCTTCCTGATCGTCTATTTCACGTCGTGGTCGCTGGACCGCGAGAACGGGCGGCGCAAGCTGTTCCTGCTGCTGGCCAGCTGGTTCTTCTATGCGCAGTGGGACTGGCGCTTCGTCGGCCTGCTGATCGCCTCGGCCATACTGAACTGGGGCGTGGCGGCGCTGATCGCGCGGACGCGGGAGCGAGGGGGCAGGACCGGCTGGCTGGTCGGTCTGGGCGTCGCGGTCAATCTGCTGATCCTCGGCTTCTTCAAATACTACGGCTTCTTCGTCGAACAGGCGGGCGAGCTGCTGGCCCAGTTCGGCTGGGAGCGGGACCTGCCGCTGCTGCAGATCGTGCTGCCGGTGGGGATCTCCTTCTTCACCTTCCAGGGCATCAGCTACGTCGTCGACGTGCATCGCGGGAAGACGCCGCCGGCCAGGAGCCTGCTCGACGTCATGCTGCTGATGAGCTTCTTCCCGCATCTGGTGGCGGGACCGATCGTGCGGGCGTCGGACCTGCTGCCGCAGTTCGACCGGACGCCGCGGCTGACGCGGGTGATGGCGACGCACGGGATGCTGCTGATCGTCTGGGGCCTGTTCAAGAAGACGGTGATCGCCTCCGAGCTGTCGGTGAACCTGGTCGATCCGGTGTTCTTCGACCCGACGGCGTTCGGGGCGGTGGACATCGCCGCGGCGCCCTATGGCTATGCGGTCCAGATCTATTGCGATTTCTCGGCCTATTCGGACATGGCCATCGGGCTGGCGGCCCTGCTGGGCTATTCGTTCCCGCGCAATTTCGATCAGCCGTACCGGGCGGCGTCAATGCAGGCCTTCTGGCGGCGCTGGCACATCAGCCTGTCGAGCTGGCTGCGGGACTATCTCTATGTGCCGCTGGGGGGCGGCCGGAAGGGACTGATCTCGTCGTGCATCAACGTCTTCATCACCATGGTGCTGGGCGGACTGTGGCACGGGGCGGCGCTGACCTTCCTCGCGTGGGGCGCCCTGCACGGCGGGGTGCAGGTGATCGAGCGCCTCGGCCGGGCGGCGTTCAGACGGCCCGACGGGGCGGAGGCGCTGACCTGCACCTGGTGCAAGCTGGGCGGGGTGCGGGGCACCGGCCACCTCGTCGGCCGGTGCTGGCGCCTGTTCCGGGCCGAGAGCGTCGATCTGGCGCTGCAGATGGTCGAGGGCCTGGGGCGGATCGGGCCGGTCGTGATGCTGACGCCGCTGCTGCTGACGCTGATCGCGGGCGGGCTGGCCATGCACTGGCTGCCGCCGCGGGCGGTGGAGGGGATGGCCGAGCGGCTGAAGACGGCGCCGTCGCTGACGCTGGGTCTGCTGATCGGGGCGGCGATACTGCTGGTCGAGGCTGTGCGCCCAGAGGGCGTTGCCCCCTTCATCTATTGCCAGGGCGAGGGCGGTGGCGGAGGCCTGGCCGACTCGCGCGCCGCGCCCCGCGCAGCGCCCTCATCGTTGGTGGCATCCATGACAGCGCCCCACGGCACACCGGAGTCATCATTG
>JAAXIW010000244.1:5111-6783 GCA_012270135.1 Brevundimonas sp.
TGGGTCTGCTGATCGGGGCGGCCAGACTGCTGGTCGAGGCGGTGCGGCCCGAGGGCGTGGCCCCCTTCATCTATTTCCAGTTCTAGGGCGTTGGAGGAGGCATGACGAACTATCGCGACGAGCCGCCGATCCCGCTGGAGCCGTTTCCGACGATGCAACGGGACTCGCCGTTCCCGCCGCTGGGCGAGAGCGTGGCCGGACCGCCCGCGCCCGAACCGGAGCCGGACCCGCCGAGCGACTGGATCGAGACCGCCGACGCCCACGACCTGGCGGTCAGCCACGACGCAGGCCGGGAAAACGCCCTGCTGGCGCTGGGCCGCTTCGCCTTTCCGCCGGCGCCGCCACTGGACGACGAGGGCGTGGCGGCGCGGGACCGGCGCTGGACCAGCCGGGCGGTGATGGTCGCGGCCGCCTTCCTGATGGTGTTCAACGCGGTGTCGCCGCTGAACTGGGCCCGGCAGCAGCCGCCGGGGTGGATTCCGGAGACGGTGCGCCAGCTGTCCGAGGTGTGGGTCGCGCAGCTGTCGGTGTTCGCCGTCGACCAGCCGCGGCAGGGGCTGCGCGAGGCGTGGGAGACGGCGCGGCAGGCCCGGTTCATCGGCCAGGGCGAGCCGGACGCCTCGACACCGGCGGCGGAGTCGTGAAAGCTTGAAGGCGAGGCCGGCGTCAGCGCCGGCCGGTGAGCGGGGGCTTTGCATGAGGATGAACCGGCGCGCGGCGCTGGCCGGCGGGGCGGCCGCGGCGATCGTGGGGACGGGCGTGGCCGGCGCCCAGGCGCCGGTGCGCATCCGCAAGGGCGCCGGGGCGCTGACCGCGGCCAGCGACGATGTCGTGGCCTTCGGCGAGGCGGTGCGGATCATGAAACGCCGCCGCGACGCGCTGTCGTGGGACCGGCAGGTGCAGATCCATCACCGCGCGTCACAGCACAACAACGGCCTGTTCCTGCCGTGGCACCGGCAGCAGCTGGCGCATTTCGAACGGATCGTGGCGAAGCTGACCGGCCATGACGCCTTCGCCATGCCCTACTGGGACTGGCAGGAGCACCGGTTCCTGCCCGACTGGATCACCGACCGGGACTCGCCGCTGTACGAGCGCGAGCGGGCGCGAGGGGTGGAGACGCTGGACTTCGCCGCGGCGCGGTGGGCGGAGTCGCCCTATACGGCCAAGCTGGCCTCGGACGGGTTCGAGACCTTTTGCGGCAAGCTGCCGGAGGGGGCGGGGATGGTCGAGGGCTACGGCCACAACCACATCCACCAGCTGATCGGCGGGGCCATGAAGCATCCGCGGACCTCGGCCCGCGATCCGATGTTCTGGCTGCACCACAGCAATGTCGACCGGGTGTGGACGACCTGGCACGGGAACCAGGGCCGGGATCTCTATCCGGCGGACTGGACCGCGCGGACGGTGGGCGGTTTCGTGGACGCGGAGGGGCGCGAGACGGGCGATCTGCCGGTGGGCGGGACGCTGGAGACGCGGCCGCTGGGGTATGACTACGACCGGCTATACCCATTCCCGGTGTTCAATGTGATCGAGCAGGGGCCGCCGGGGGCCACGCGACGCATCCCGACGGGGGCGCAGAGCTGGACCGTGCGGGTCGCGGCGGCCGGGGGCGGGCGGATGGGCCTGATGCTGCCGGTCGCGGCCGGGGCGGGGATGCGCGAGGCCGACGCCA
>JAAXIW010000113.1 GCA_012270135.1 Brevundimonas sp.
CGCGCTCACATCGGCCAGCGGATCGCCCGACACCGCGATCAGGTCCGCCGGCATCCCCGCCGCGATCCGCCCCGCCTCGGTCTCGATCCGCAGGTGCGCCGCCGCATTGACCGTCGCCGTCTGGATCGCCTCCAGCGGCGTCAGCCCGGCCCGCGTCAGCAGGGCGAACTCTTGGGCGTTGTCGCCATGGGCCGAGACGCCGCTGTCCGTCCCGAACGCGATCCGCACCCCGCCGTCGTGCGCCCGTCCCGCCATGGCCAGCATCAGCGGCCCCGCCTCGAGGGCCTTGGCCGTCTGCGCCGGGGTGAAGAAATTGTCCGGCCCCGAGGCCACCCGCGCCACGAAATCCCCGGCCATCAACGTCGGCACCAGATAGACTCCCTCGCGCCGCATCAGCCGGATCGACTCGGCGTCCAGATAGGTGCCGTGCTCGATCGAGTCGCCGCCGGCGCGCAGGAAGCTGTTGATGCCGTCCGCCCCGTGCGCATGCGCCGTGACCTGCCGCCCCATCCGGTGCCCGGCCTCGACGATCGCGGCCAGCTCGGCTTCCGAGAACTGCTGGCCCAGCCCCGCCGCCGTGTTCGACAGCACCCCGCCGGTGGCGGTGATCTTGATGATGTCGGCCCCGGACCGCACCTGGGTCCGCACCGCCCGCATGCAGTCCTCGACCCCCGAGCAGACGCTCTCGGACGACAGCAGGTGCATGACGTCCTCGCGATAGCCGTTGGCGTCGCCATGGCCGCCATGAATCGACACCGAACTGCCCGAGGCGATCACCCGCGGCCCCGGCACATCGCCGCGCCGGATCGCGTCGCGCAGGGCGAACACCGCCTCGTTCTGCCCGCCCAGATCGGCCACCGTCGTGAAGCCGGCCATCAGCGTCCGCCGGGCGTGCCGCGCCCCGACGAAGCCGCGATCGACGCTCGACAGCGTCACCGCCTCCAGCCGCCCGTTCGGATTCTGCTGGCTGGTCAGATGCACATGGCTGTCGATCAGCCCGGGCAGCACGAACGAGTCGCGCAGATCGATGATCCGGCCCTCGCCGACAAATCCGTCGCGCACCGCGACGACCCGCCCGCCCTCGATCACGAGAGTTTTATCGCGCTGGACGGAACCGTTCGCCGGATCGGCCAGAAGCCGCCCCACTTGCACGAACGTGGTTCCCTCTGCCGGGGAAAGCGGAGCGACGGCGGGCGTTTGCGCCGCCGCGCCGCCGGCCAGAAATAGGGCGGCCGCAGCCAGAACCGATGTGATCGTCTTCACGAAATCCTCCCCGAACGGCTTCTTCACCTTAGACCGGCTATCCTCCACGCCAAGGCTCAGGTTGCTACGGGCGAAATCATTTGAAACAACCCGTGACTTCTCAAACGTGCGAGGGGCGTCGCATGCGATTGGCGAGACGTGGATTCATTCTGGGCGGCGCGGCGCTGCTGTCGGGCTGCGCCACCGCGGCGGCCCGTCCGGTCGTCACCGCCGCCGCGCAGCAGGTCCCGCCGCCCATCCAGGTCGAGCGCCCGCCCGAGGTCATCACCGCCCAGCTCAACTCCACCCGCCCGCTCGATCCGCGCGGCTCGGTGCGCAAGGAGCTGATGGAGCGCGCCCTCGCCGCCCTCGACATCCATGAGGGCAAGATCACCAGGCGCGACCGCATGTATCTGGTCGACTTCCAGAAATTCTCGGGCGACGAGCGGCTCTACGAGGTCGACCTGCACGGCGGCTCGGTCACCCTGATGCGCACCACCCACGGCCGCGGATCGGACCCGTCGCACACCGGCTTCGCCCGGCAGTTCTCGAACACCCCCGACAGCTACATGTCCTCGGTCGGCGCCTACGCCACCGCCGGCGCCGGCCACGGCCCGCAGCAGGGTCCGAACGTCCTGCTCGACGGTCTCGAATACACCAACAACCTGGCCCGCGAGCGCGCCATCATCGTTCACGGCGCCGACTACGCCGACCCGGCCTTCCTCGCCCGCGAGGGCAAGCTGGGCCGCAGCTACGGCTGCTTCTCCGTCGCCCATCACGACCTCCCCGCCCTGCGCGAACGCATGGGCGAAGGCCGCCTCCTCTTCGCCTGGGCCTAGGGTTCGGGGCGCCGGGCCGAGTGGCGGATCTTCAGGATCTGCACTTCGTCAGGCGTCACCGCGTAGCGGATAAGATATGGCCTCACGACGGGCAATTCGCGCCGCGTTGGGCTGATGGCCCTCCCGCGCTCCGGAAAGACAGCGAGGCTCTCTGCCGCATCAACCAATCTTCGAGTCAGGCGCTGCGCGGCTCCCGGATTGAAATCGCGGATGTAACATCCAGCGGCCTCAAGATTGTCGAGGGCCTCGTCTGCCCAGACTATTCGCCGCATTTGGGCCGCGGCAGAGGATGGTCGGTACCCCAGGACAGGAGCCACCGCTTGACCGCCTCATGGCTCACAACGCGTCCGGCCGCTACGTCGGCCTCGCCTCGCTGCGTCGACGCCTCCACGGCCGCTTCGTCCTCAAAGTCGAAGACACCCGGCTCCTCGTCGAATTCGTTTCCCGGATCGCTCATGCGGCGACGATAGCACGGCCGGCTCCGGTCCTCATCCGCCTTCAACCTGACCGGTCAGGCTATCCGCGCCTTCAACCCCCGGCGGCTCCGCCCGCTTCCCGCTCCATCGCCCGCCAGCCGATGTCCGTGCGGTGGAATCCGCCCGGCCAGTCGATCTTCCTGATCGCCGCATAGGCCCGCTGGCGCGCCTCGGCGATGTCCTTGCCGCGGGCGCAGACGTTGAGCACCCGCCCCCCGGCCGCGACCAGCTGGCCGTCGGCCTGCCGTTTCGTGCCGGCGTGGAACACCTGCACGTTCGGTCCGAAATCCCGCTCGGCCCCGCGGATGATCGAGCCCTCCAGCGGGCTGTCGGGATAGCCGCTGGCGGCCAGCACCACGCAGATCACCGTCTCGGGCCGGAAGGCCGGAGGATCGACCCGGGTCAGGTCTCCGCGCGCGCAGGCCAGCAGCAGGGGCACGATGTCCCCGTCCAGCCGCATCATCAGCACCTGGCATTCCGGATCGCCGAAGCGGGCGTTGAACTCGACCACCTTCGGGCCCTCGTCCGTCGCCATCAGCCCGGCGTAGAGCACCCCGCGATAGGGCATGCCCTCGCGCGCCATGCCGGCAATGACCGGGGTCACGATGTCCCGCTCGGCCGCCTCGACCAGCTCCGGCGTGAACACCGGCGCCGGCGAATAGCTGCCCATGCCCCCGGTGTTCGGTCCCAGGTCGCCGTCGTAGGCCCGCTTGTGGTCCTGGGCCCCGCCCAGCAGCAGCGCCCGCTGGCCGTCGCAGACCGCGAACAGCGAACCCTCCTCGCCGGCCATGAACTCCTCGATCACCACCCGCGCCCCGGCCGTGCCGAAGCGGCCGCCCAGCATCCGCTCGATCTCGCCCTCGGCCTGGCGCTTGTCCGGACAGATCGCCACGCCCTTGCCCGCCGCCAGCCCGTCGGCCTTGATCACATAGGGCGGCTTGAACACCGTCAGGGCCTGTCGCGCCTCATGCAACCGCTCATAGACGCCATATCCGGCCGTCGGAATCTCGTGCCGCTCCATGAAGGCCTTGGAAAAGGCCTTCGACGTCTCCAGCTGCGCCGCCTTCTTCGTCGGGCCGAAACAGGGGATGCCCGCCGTGGCCAGCCGGTCGGCCAGTCCGGCCTCCAGCGCCGTCTCCGGCCCGACCACCACCAGATCGGCCTTCATCTCGCGCGCCACGGCGCAAAGGCCGTCGGCGTCGGTGACCTTCAGCGCAACGCGTTCGCCCAGTGTCTCCATGCCGGGGTTGCCGGGCGCGATGACCAGCCGCCGCACGAGGGGCGACTGGGCGATCTTCCACGCCAGGGCGTGCTCGCGACCGCCCGATCCGACCAGCAGGATGTTCATCCCCGCGCAATGACCGGAGCGGCGGGGGCGGTCAAGCGCAACGAGCGGTCATTCATCATGTCAGAACAGGGCCGAAACGGCGTAGGCCGCCGCCGCCAGCAGGGCGATCGCGCCGACGATCAGCCATGGCCCGAGGGCGAGGCCGCCGCTGCGCCGCGCCAGCCCCTGCTCGCGCGGGCTCCGGTCGGCGGGGTCGGTGTCGCGCGGATCAGCCACGGCGGTTCAACCGCGCCGCCCGCCGCCGGTTCCGCCGGCGACCTCGCGCAGGTGTGAGCCGCCCGGGCTACGGCGTCATTGCGCGGCGGCCGTTATTATGGATCACTGCGGTATGCCAATCCTGATCGACGGAGGCGTGCCATGGGCGTGTTCCTGCAGTCGCTGAGGGACGGGGGGCCGTCCCACGCGGTGGAGAAATCGGACGAGGGTTTCGTCGTCAAACCCCGGCGGCGGACCGATCGCGCCGCCTTCAACCGGCTCGCCCGCGAGGTGATGGAGCATGCCGGCGACGACTATGTCGCCCTGCCCCGGTACGACGGCCCGGCCAACTACGACCGCATCATCATCATCCCGCTCGAGGGCTGAGCGAAGCCTATTCCGGAAAGCCCGGCAGGCCGTGGCTCCACGGCTGGACATAGTGGCGGAACTCGACCGAGACGCCGCCGACCAGCGCCCGCCGCTCCTCGATGAAGCGCCGCCAGGTCGCCACCGGCCCGGTGATGATAATTTCCGGTCGCGTCTTCAGATGCCGCAGCACGCGCAGACCGTCGCCCGAATACTCGCCCACCGCCGCCACGATCCCGGCCTTGAGGTCGGCCCAGGCCTCCTCGCGCCGCTCCGCCGCCCGGGGGTCGGGCTTCGCGCCCGGAGACGTCTCGACGAACCGCGCCGACAGCTCGATCTGCCGCCGGGCCTTCGCCGTCTCGATCAATTTGCGCGTCTCGGCGTCCAGCATCGGTCTCTCCCGCTCGGGAGACACGTCTAGCAAGCCGCGCCGCCCCGAACAGCCTTACGAAAGGCGACGAAGGCGTTTCGAGACGGAGCAGCCCGCAGGGCCGCTCCGTCCGATGGTGATCAGAAGGCGAAACGCAGTCCGACCGTGACGGCATGCGAGGTCGTCTCGGAGTTCAGATCATACTCGAACCCGGGCTCGCTGTACGCGGCGTCGAAGTCGGCGCCCCGGAGATAGCGGTAGCCGATATCCCAGGACATCCGGTCTGAAGCGCGGATGGTCACACCGGCCTTGACCTGCCAGGCCAGGCCCGTTCCGACTTCGTCCTCATCCAGGTCAGGAGCCTCGAAGCGCGTGGCGCCATAGCCGATTCCGGCCCCGATGTAGGGCTGGAAGCGTTCGCTGGAGCCCAGGTCCATCAGGAGGTTCAGCATGACCGCCGCCTGGCTGACCGAAACCTCGCCGAGATCATAGGTGTCGGCGCCGTCCGTCAGGACCGCCTCTTCCAGATCACCCTTGGTGTAGAGGATCTCGCCCTCGAACCGCACGCGGCCGTTGTCGCGACCGAAAGCGGCCGAGACCAGGAAGCTGTTGTCGATGTCGAACTCCTCCGAGGCGTCGATGGTGTCGACGCCGTCGGTCAGCGACGCGCTGAAATCGGTCGACGCGTTCAGGGTCGTCCCAAGATTCGCCTGAAAATAGTTCTGGGCCGAGGCCGCCCCGGCCAGACCCATCGCCCCGACCAGCGCGGCGGCGAATACCGTGATCTTCATTTCTCCATACCCCATTGGAATCCACGCCCTTTTGCGTATTCCTTGCGTGACCCGCATCACGGTGTTCGTCGTCTTCAAGATTGTAGAGAAGCGCGAGGGACGTCGATTTTGATGAAAGAGTGCGCTGCGTGAGCATCGATCAGCGGTTGTCAGAGGTGTCCGACGCGCTTCGTGAAGCGGCGGTAGGCCATTTGGGTTGGGATGCGGCGCTCGGAACCCTCGCCGCCGCGACTGGCTCGAAATCGGGGGAACTGATCGGTCTGGGCAAGGCGCCCTTTCATATCATCACGGAGATCTCTCCCGAACAGCTGGGCGGTTTCGTCGCCGCCCGCGGTCACGATCCCGTGGTCAATTCCCGCGTCCGTGTGGGAATGAGGGCCCCGACGATGAAGCGCCTCGACGAGTCCGATTTCGACACCGAACGGGACTGTCAGCAAAATCCGGCCTACGGCGACATCATCCGTCAGCTGGATATCCCGTTCGCCGAGCTGACCGTCCTTGAGCGAACGCCCGAGGTCACGGTCGGCCTGACCCTCCTGCGCACCGCTGGCGCCGGCGTCATGCCCACGGAACAGAAAAGACTGCTTGAGGCAGCGGCCCCCCACGTCGTCTCGGCGATCCGCCTGCACATGGCCGCCGAGGGGCGCGCCATGGACCTCACCGTCTCCGGCTTCCAGCAGGCGGAGCAGGCGGCGCTCATCCTCGACCGCGCCGGGCGCCTGAAGGTGTGGACGGCGGCGGCCGACCGCCTTCTGCGCGAGGGCGACTTGCGGCTCAAGGACGGCCGTCTGTCCACGCGCGATCCCGCCGATCTCCGACTCGCCTACGCGATCGACCGCGCCCGGACGGTTCGGGACATCAGCGATGTCGCGCCACAGGCGGTCCTGACCCGCGACGCCGACGGTCTGGTCTATCCCCTCGAGGTCCTGCCCCTGCCGGCGCGCCACGGTTTCGACTTCGAGGCGGGAGTGGTGATTCTGGCGCGCCCCCCGCGTGATATCGACCGCCGCGCCGCCCACGTCGCCGGCATGGTCTTCGGCCTGACACGGGCCGAGGCCGCCGTGGCGGGGCTCCTGGCCGCCGGCCTGTCCGCTACCGACATCGCCCATCGGCAGGGAGTCAGCGTTGGAACGGTCCGGACCCATATCC
>JAAXIW010000343.1 GCA_012270135.1 Brevundimonas sp.
GCGCCGCGGCAACCACGAAGTGATGATGCGCGGCACCTTCGCCAACATCCGCATCCGCAACAAGATCACGCCCGAGATCGAGGGCGGGATGACGAAGCATTTCCCGTCGGGCGACACGATGTCGATCTATGACGCGGCCATGCGCTACCAGTCCGAGGGCCGGCCGCTGGTCGTGTTCGCGGGCAAGGAATACGGCACCGGCTCGTCGCGCGACTGGGCGGCCAAGGGCACCCGCCTGCTGGGCGTCCGGGCCGTCATCGCCGAGAGCTACGAGCGCATCCACCGTTCCAACCTGATCGGCATGGGCGTGGTGCCGCTGCAGTTCAAGGCCGAGGGCTGGACCCGGCTGGGGCTGACCGGCGAGGAGATCGTCACCATCCGGGGCCTCAGCGACGCCAACGTCGGCAAGCTGCGCCCGCGTCAGGACCTGTGGGTCGAGCTGTTCCGCCCGTCGGACGGCAAGATGGCCCGCTTCCCGGTCCGTTGCCGCATCGATAACGCGACGGAGATGGACTACTTCAAGGCCGGCGGGGTCATGCCCTATGTGCTGCGCAACCTGGCCGGCGGGCCGGAGGCCATCGCGGCGGAGTAGGCTTCTCGCCAGACGACACAATCAGGGCCGGCGGAGCGATCCGCCGGCCCTGTCTGTTGTCGAGCCGACGTCAGGACGGCTGGATCAACTGGCTGTCAGCGCGGCTGAAACCGATGGTTCGACGGCCCAGGTGGTTGCTGTTCTCAACCGTGTCCGCGAGAACGGTCTGGACGTCTGCAAGCGTGATCTGTCCGTCGCCGCCCCGTTCAAGACTGGTCTGGGCGATCTGCCGGACGAACTCCTTCATATAGGCGGCGCTCGCACCGTCTGTCCTGCTCGCGGCCGCGGAGACGGTCGCTGGATCGATCGTGAGCGCGGCACCATAAAGCTCTATCAGGCGCCGCCGACAATCATGGTTCGGCAGCGGCACCTCGATGGCAGCATCGATGCGCCCCGGGCGCATCGCAAGAGCCGGTTCAATGATTTCCGGGCGGTTGGTCGTTAGGATGAACAGGACGTCGGCCGTCGTCGCCAGACCATCCATCTCATTGAGGAGGTTATTGAGCATGGCCTCCGTCGCATTGACCGAGTGCATATCTCGCGCACGGCCGATCAGATCGACGTCCTCCAGGACGACGATGCTGGGCTGAAGGGATTTCGCCAGAGCCATGTAGCGCGGGAGCTGATAGATCTGCTCGCCAGTAATCATCACTGTTGTCCGATCCGGCAGGTTGGACAGGATGTAGCGGACCGTGTGGGTCTTGCCGGTGCCCGGCGGCCCGTAGAAAAGAACCCCCTTTCGCGTCGACTGACCGAGCCTCTTCAGTGCGGCGCGATGGGCGTCGAAAGCAAAGATGTTGTGGTCGATCCGTTTGAGAGTCGCGGCGTCAAGAACGACCTGGCAACGCTCGACCATCTCGGGGTGATGGACGGTGATGTCGGACGTCATCCCCGAATGTCCGCTGTCGTCCTCGAACGAGAGAATTTTGCCCCGATAGATCGAAGATCGCGCACCTGCGTCGGACAGGGATTCGAACAGCGCCTTCCTGAATTCGGTCCCGGCTCCCGAATGAATCACTTCGACGAAGACGTACCGATGCGGTCCTTCATAGAAGTCCGAGAGAGTGACAGCGACCGGCTGCCTATCCACAGTCAGGAGCCAGAGGGCCGTGCGTATCGCCTGAAAGGGCTGGTCGTCGCCGACATCGATTTCCTGATACTCGACGGGCGACAACTGAACCTGGTCGTGTTCGCTCCGCGACAGCAGGCGCGAGAGGGACAGAAGGTCGTAGGGCGACGCCGGATTCAAACCAAGCAGGCGCGGGTCGTAGGGCGCCAAGGTTTCACGTAACGCCTTGTCGAGATCGGGCTTAAGGTGCGCGCCGAACTGACGCTTTGCGCCGACGAGCGATGCAAGGTTCTCGGCCCCGAAATGGGCCTCCAGCGCCTGGCGGGCGAGATGATGATGCGAGGCGTCTGCGGTCACGAAACGATCCGATGAACTGAATATCATCGACGGTGTAGCTTGCGCCGGGTCCGACTGGAATGGAGTCGCGGCATCGCCCTTGCCGTCCTCAGCCCTGACCAACGGGCGATCCCGTGGTAGCCTGGCCGACGATCAGCCCGCAGTCACCCGCTCGCACAGTCGCTCCCCGAACACCTCCGCGGCCGCCGTACGTCGTTCGGTCAGGTCGCGGCCCGTCGCGGGCAGATCGGCCCGGATGGGGTAGCGGGCGATGACCCGGCCGCGGGCGTCGTGCAGGTCGACCGAGCCGGGCAGGCGCACGCGGCCGTCGTCGGCGATCAGGTCGCCATCCCGATCCAGCGCGTGGATGAAGACGATGGCGCGGACCGGCTGCCGTCCGTCGAAACAGGCCGCCGCGCCGTTGCGGAAGGCAGGAACGAAGGCGTCGGAAAAGGCGTCCGGCGGATTGTAGAAGGCGCTGCGGACCTCGACGGCGTCGATGAACATGTCGCCGGCGAGGGCGGGGTCGAGCGCGATCTCCGACGGCGGGTCCATGTCCCAGAAATCACCGGCGCAGGCGGTCAGGCCGCCGCCCGCAAGGAGGGCGGCGAGGACGAGAAGACGAGCCTTCATGATCAGCCCTGCGTGGCGTTGTGCGGGCCGCGTTCGCGCGGGTTCCGGCCGAAGGCCTGTTCGCACAGGGAGCGGCCGAATTCCTCGGACACCATCATCTGGCGGTCGCCCAGCAGGCCGGCGATGCGGCCGCCGGCGGTGGTCGCTACGGTGATCGGGAAGCGGCCGACCACGAGATTGCCCCGGCGCGGGTCGACGAATTCGACGGTGCCCTCGAGCGTGTGCATGCCCTGACCGTTCAGCAGCATCTCGAGCCGCCCGGCGCGATCGAGGCGCTCGACATGGATGCGCACGTCGATCGGCGCCGTGCCGTACATGCACTGGCTAAGCTCCTCGCGCACCTCCTCGGAGAAGGTGTCGGAAAAGTCCTCCTCGGCGTCGAGCCAGGCGCTGGACATGGTGATGGAGCCGACCTGGGCGGTTTCCTGCAGGCCCGGCGGCAGGTCCATCGGCGGACCGCCCTCGATGACCGGCGCGCAGGCCGGGAGGGCGAAGAGGGCGGCGACGGCCGCGGCGGCGAGAAGCGACTTCATGGGTTGGCCCCTGTTGTTCCTGTGACGCTTAAGCCGCCGCCGCCGTGAACCGCAAATGAACGCCGTTCAACGGCGGATTAAATCTCCGCAATGGTCAGCGGCCGAACACCTCCACCCCGATCTCGCCGTCGGAGGTCAGCCAGGCGCGCTTCATGCCCTGGCTGTTGAACGGCTGGGCGATGTTCCCGTGGCGGTCCAGCGCGATCAGGCCGCCGTCGCCGCCGAGGGCGCCGATCTCGTCGATGACCCCCTGGGCGGCCTCGGCCAGCGACTGGCCGGCGGCGACGCGCCAGCTGACCTGGGCGGTGGCGGCCACGCGCATGAAATACTCGCCCTGGCCGGTGCCCGACGCCGCGATCCGGTCGTCGGCCCAGGTCCCGGCGGCGGGGATGGGGGTGTCGCCGACCCGGCCGGGCATCTTGCCGAACACCCCGGCCGTCGAGGTCGCCGCCGCCAGCCGCCCGCTGGCGTCGAGCACGCAGCAGCCGACCGTGCCGTGGCTGAGCGTGCCGGGCGGATGGTTGTCTTCGCCCTTGCCCGCGCGGGTGAACCAGGCCTCGGGATCCTCAACGCGGTCCAGTCCCTGCCCGGCGCAGAAGGCCGCCGCGCCCTCGCCGACCAGCATGACGTGCGGGGTGTGGTCCAGAACGGCGCGGGCGGCGCGGACCGGATTGCGGAAGCCCTGCAGCGCCGCCACGGCCCCGGGCCGGCGGCCGTCGCCGTCCATCAGGCTGGCGTCCAGTTCATACGCCCCGGCCAGATTGGGCGAGGCGCCGCGCCCGGCGACATAGAGGCCCGAGTCCTCCAGCATGACGACCGCCTCGACGGCGACGGCCAGGGCGCTGTCGCCGGCGTCGAGCCGCGCCTTCATCGCCTCGACCACCTGCCGCATGTGAGCGATCTCGCGGTCGTAGTCGCGCTCGCGCCGGGCGCCCGCGCCGCCATGGAGGATGAGGGCCGTCATTCGGGGTCGTCTCCTGCTCGCCCCTTTTCAACGGGCGTGGGGCTGCTTAGCGTTCCATCGACGCGAGCGCCACGGGGCGCCCGCCGCCTTCTCCCCAAGGATCCAAGATGCGCGCAGTGCTCTCCAAGGCCCCCGGCGGTCCCGAAACCCTCGTCGTCGAGGAGGTTCTGGACCCGACCCCGGGCAAGGGCGAGGTGGTGATCGAGGTGAAGGCCGTGGGGGTCAACTTTCCCGACACCCTGATCATCGAGGACCGATACCAGTTCAAGCCGCAGAGGCCCTTCTCGCCCGGCGGCGAGGTGGCCGGCGTTGTCGAGGCGGTCGGCGAGGGCGTCACGACCGTCCGCAAGGGCGACCGGGTCATCGCCGTGCCCGGCTGGGGCGGCATGGTCGAGCGGCTGGCGGTTCCCGCCGCCTCGGTGATGAAGATTCCCGACGGCATGGATTTCGAGACGGCCGCGGCCCTGATCATGACCTACGGCACCAGCTACTACGCCCTGAAGGACCGGGCGCGGCTGCAGGCGGGCGAGAGCCTGCTGGTGCTCGGCGCCGCCGGCGGGGTCGGCGTGGAGGCGGTCGAACTCGGCAAGGCGAAGGTGGCGCATGTGATCGCCGCCGCCTCGACCAACGACAAGGTCCAGTTCGCCTTGGAGGCCGGCGCCGACAACGGCCTGATCTATCCCTCGGGGAAGATGGACAAGGCGGCGCAGAAGGAGCTGTCGGGCGAACTCAAGCTGGCCTCGGGGCGCGACGGCGCCGATGTGGTCTATGACGCCGTCGGCGGCGACTATTGCGAGCCGGCGCTCAGGGCCATGGACTGGAACGGCCGCTATCTGGTGGTCGGCTTTCCGGCCGGCATCCCGGCCCTGCCGCTGAACCTGACCCTGCTCAAGTCGGTGTCGGTGATCGGGGTGTTCTGGGGCGCGGCGGTGATGCGCGATCCGGCGGCCCATGCCGCCAACATGGCCGACCTGTTCCGCTTCTGGAGCGACGGCAAGATCAAGCCGCGCGTCAGCCGCACCTTCCCGCTGGAGCGCGCCCACGAGGCCATCCGGGCGCTCGGGGACCGCTCGGTGATGGGCAAGGTGGTGGTGACGGTCGAGAGCTAATCCTGCCGCAGCCGCTCGAGCGCCGCGTCCGCCTGGTCCCTGTGGCGGCGCTTGATGTGGGTTCCGAGCGTGGCGATCAGGGCGGTGATGACGACGGCGTCGTCGGTGAAGCCGATGCCGGCGAAGATGTCGGGAATGGCGTCGACGGGCAGGACGAAATAGGCCAGCGCGCCGAGCATCAGCCCCTTGGCCGCCGCCGGCGTTTCGGGATCGCGGGCCGCGAACCAGACCGAGAGGGCCTGGCCGGCGAAGGGAATGCGCGACGCCGTGCGCCGGATCTTGGGCCAGAAGCCCTTGCTGACCCGCATCTCATTGACCCGCTGGACGGAGGGGACGAGGGCGCGGGACGGGTCGAGCGCCTCTTCGGGCGTGACCGGTTTGGCTTTGGCGGACATGGCGGCTAAACCCCGCGGCATTCTCAAGGTTCAATCAACATAGGGGCTGCGGCCATGAAACTCGACGGTTCGATCGCGGCGGTGGTGACGGGCGGCGCCTCGGGCCTCGGCGAGGGCACGGCGCGGGCCCTGGCCGCCCAGGGCGTCAAGGTCGCCATCTTCGACATGCAGGCCGACAAGGGCGAGGCCGTCGCCGCCGACATCGGCGGCGTCTTCTGCGAGGTTGACGTGACCGACGACGCCAGCGTCGCCGCCGGCTTCGACAAGGCCCGCGCCGCGCACGGCCAGGAGCGGCTGACGGTCAACTGCGCCGGCATCGCCACGGGCCAGAAGACGGTCTCGCGCAAGAAGGACACCGGCGAGATCCGCGCCCACGACATGGCCCAGTTCGAGCGCACCGTGCGGGTCAATCTGTTCGGCAGCTTCCGGGTGCTGTCGCAGTCGGCGGCGGGCATGGTCACGCTGGAGCCGATGGCCGACGGCGAACGCGGCCTGATCGTCAACACCGCCTCGGTGGCGGCGCAGGACGGCCAGATCGGCCAGGCGGCCTATTCGGCGTCCAAGGGCGGGGTCTACGCCATGACCCTGCCGGTCGCCCGCGACCTCGCCCAGGAAGGCGTGCGCTGCAACACCATCCTGCCCGGCATCATGTGGACGCCGATGATGGCCGGCATGGACCAGAAGATACAGGACGCCCTGGCCGCCGCCATCCCCTTCCCCAGCCGCCTTGGCACGCCGGTCGACTATGCGTCGCTGGCCCTGCATCTGGCCGAGAACGTCTACATCAACGGAGAATGCATCCGCCTCGACGGCGCCATTCGGCTTGCGCCCAGATAGGTGCGCTATCGTTCGCGTCGCGGACGTTCGCTGCTTGAGCGCAGGGTTTGGATGATTTTGCGATCTCCCCCTTGCAGGCCCTGCCCCGCCTCGGCTATACGCCCCGCTCTCGACTGAGAGTGCGGGCGTAGCTCAGGGGTAGAGCATCACCTTGCCAAGGTGAGGGTCGGGCGTTCGAATCGCCTCGCCCGCTCCAGTCGAAACAGCAAAGGGCTCGGTCTCCGGACCGGGCCTTTTTGTTTTGGAGCAAGGGCCGCCGCATGGTCGCCGAGGCGCACGCAGGTCGCGGCCAGCAGGGCCCAGGCG
>JAAXIW010000153.1:0-1371 GCA_012270135.1 Brevundimonas sp.
GTCTACATCGGCGCGCCTCGGGCGGTGCGGCGGGGATGCGATTGTCAAAGACCGGAGGGCATTATGCGCCCGTCGGCTTATCCGGATGGAAGATTGGTTCTGGATTCCGCCAAATCGTTGATAAGGCAGGATAGTTCTCTCCCAATCCGACTATAATTTCGCGGATTGCCAGCACAGCGTCATGGCCTCGGGAAGCCGAGGTTCATCACAACGGGCACAACGGAGGCACAAAAGACACGACGGGGCCGGAGGGTCTGCGGCTCCCATCATGGAGACGCCTTCCACTTGATGGCGGGCAAGGGCCCGCGAAGGTGCGAAGGGCTCGCTTCCGTTGTGATCGTCCTGCCCCGTCGTGTCGTTGTGATGAACCAGCGATCACGGCGGCTTGCGTCCGATCCACCCAGCCCCCTACCCTCGCCCCATGGACCTGAACCGACGCACCGCCCTGGGGCTGGCCGCCGCCGTGATGACACCGGTGTCGCAGACGCGAGCGCCCCCTGACCCCGTGGAGACGATCCGGCTGTGGCCGGGGGCGGCGCCGGGCGGGGCGCGGGTGACGGTCACGCCGCGGGTGGTCGAGCGGTCGACCGATCCGGCCTTTCACGACCGGTTCGCGCAATACACCACCGAGCCGATGCTGACGGTGCTGCGCCCGGCGCGGCCGAACGGGGCGAGCCTGCTGTTGATTCCCGGCGGCGGCTACAGATGGGCGGTGGTCGACAAGGAGGGACTGGACGTCGCGCGGGTGTTCGCGGCGGCGGGGGTGACCTGTTTCGTGCTGCGCTATCGCCTGCCCGGCGACGGCTGGGCGGCGGGGCCGGACGCGCCGTTGCAGGACGCGCAGCGGGCGCTGCGGCTAGTGCGGGCGCGGGCGGCGGCGGACGGGCTGGACCCGGCGCGAGTCGCGGTGCTCGGCGCCTCGGCGGGCGGGCATCTGGCCGGGATGCTGACGGCGCGAAAAGACGCCACCTATGCACCCGTGGACGAGGCGGACGCCGTTCCGTTCCGGCCGGACCTGTCGATCCTGCTCTATCCGGTTGGGACCATGGCCGACCCGTTCGTGCACGCGGGGTCGCGGCGCGAACTGCTGGGCGCGGCGCCGACGGCGGAGGCCGTGACGCGGTATTCGCTGGAGCGGATGGACTGGGCAGACGCGCCGCCGGTCTTCCTGCTGCACGCGATGGATGACGCAGCGGTGCCGGTGGAGAACAGCCTCGGCCTGCTGTCGGCGTTGCGGGCGGCGGGCGTGCCGGCCGAGGCGCACCTGTTCGAGGAGGGCGGGCACGGGTTCGGGATCCGGTTGATCGAGGGCCGGCCGGCGGCGGCGTGGCCGCAGCTGGCGCTGGCATGGGGGAAGCGGCGGGGCTGGGG
>JAAXIW010000153.1:1381-3515 GCA_012270135.1 Brevundimonas sp.
GTTCTACCCTTTCGTCATCCTCCGGCGAGCGCAGCGAGACCGGGGGACCCAGCGGCGCGCGTGAGCGCGACTCTGTCGGCGCGCCGCCGATCACGACAGCCTGCCTGGACAGATCGCCTTCGGCGCCGCTGGGTCCCGCGGTCTGCGCCGCTTCGCGGCTTGCCGGAGGATGACGAAAGTAGAGAGGACGCGGGTCAGGCAGGGACACGCAGCGTTGGGCGCATTGCTCACGATTTGCTCATGGCCCGCTCATGACGGCTCCGGAGCCCGGCCGTTAGCGTGCCGTCGAGATTTCGCCGCGGCCAACGAGGAGCCAGACGCATGTCGCAACCGGACAAGGGCCGTCTGGCGTTTCGCACGGGGATCGCGCTGGCAGGGGTGACGTCGCTCCTGATCATGTGGACGACCATCGTGCGGGACGAGAGCGGCGAGGCGGCGATCATGCTGATCATGGCGGCGGCCGTGGGGAGCTTCGCCGCGAGGTTCCGACCCGATGGGATGGCGCGCGCCATGGTGGGCGTGGCGGTCATGCAGGCGGCGCTCGGCGGCCTGTACGTTACGGCGCCGATCACGGCGGCCGATGCGGACGGCCCGCTCAGGGCGATGATCTTCAATGGGGCGTTCTCGCTCTTGTGGCTCGGCGCCGCGGCGCTTTTCCACATCGCCGGAAGACGGCGGTCGGGCGAAGCGGCGGCCTAGTCCGCGCGCCGGTAATGGACGGCGATCGCGCCGTTGCGGAGAGGCAGGGCGGAGATCAGCTCAAGTCGCCGCGCGTTCGTCCGCCCGTCCTGGAAGAGGGTCGGGCCGCGGCCGGCGATGCGGGGGTGGACGAGGAAGCGGTATTCGTCGATCAGGTCCAGCCGGGCGAGGGCGGCGGCGAGGCGGCCGCTGCCGAGCAGGACGCCGTCCGGCGTCGCGTCCTTGAGCCTCTGCACCCCCTCGCGCAGGTCGCCGTCGATGCGGCGGCTTCCGCTCCACGGGAAGTCGGTTCGCGTCGACGAGACGACGTATTTGGGCTTGGCCTCCAGCTTGACGGCCCATTCGCGGATCGCGGGCGGGGCCTCGACCTCGCCGCGCGCGACGGCGGGCCAGTGGCTTTCCATCAATTCGTAGGTGACGCGGCCCCACAGCATCGCCCCGCTCTCGTCCATGAGGCGGGTGAAGAAGGCGTGCGTCTCGTCGTCGGCGACGCCCTCGTTGTGGTCGACGCAGCCGTCGAGGGTGAGGTTGAGGCCGAAGGTCAGGAGTCCCATGGCCGGAACCTACGCCGGTCGGCGGAGACAGCGGAAGGGGCGCCGCCCCTACTCCTCCTCCACCGCCTCGAGGTCGGCCTCGTCGAAGTCGTAGTCGAGGAGGTCCCTGGGCTTGCAGTCCAGGGCGGCGCAGAGCTTGGCGAGGGTGCGGAAGCGGATGCCCTTGACCTTGCCGGAGCGGAACAGGGAGAGCTGGGTCTCCGACAGGCCGACCTCGGCGGCGAGGTCGCGGGCCTTGAGGCCCTTTCGGACGATCAGGTCGTCAAGGGTGACGCGGATCGGCATCAGATCATCTCGTCCAGCTCGGCCTGGACCTTGCCGGCCTGCTCCATGACCCCGCCGAGCAGGAACAGGGCGCCGCCGATCATGCCGAGGGTCATGCCCGCCACATCGAAATACGCCCAGCCGCCCGCGCCGCCCGCGACCAGGCGCGTCAGATTGGTGATGCCGAAAACACTGATCAGGCCGCCGAAGCCGAGCGCCAGCCCGACGCGGCGCAGGGCGTCGGCCAGGGTGGGCTGGATCAGACGTCCCCGCGCCAGCTGGCCCATGGCGGCGCCGATCGCCCAGACCGCGAAGAGGTAGAAGACCGTCGGGAGGGCCCAGACCAGCTGGGTCAGCCAGCGGCCGTCGAGCGTCCCGCGGCCCCAGACGAGGGCGAGCAACGGGAAGACGAAATGAATCAGCGCCAGCAGGGCGCCGACGCTGACGACCATGAAGACGGCCAGCCAGCGAAACTGGGCGCAGCGGCGGCGGAAGCGGTCGGTCGCGGTCTGGGTCATGGCGGCGAAATCCGGGGTGGCGAGTCTGTCTGATCTTTAATCTTGACGTAAAGACGGGTCGGTTGCAGCTTTAGGTAAGCCTTCACCCATACGAGAGAG
>JAAXIW010000153.1:3525-6771 GCA_012270135.1 Brevundimonas sp.
CGACTCGCTCCGCGCGCCTAAATACTGTGTGTCTAGCCTTTCTGAGCATTAATCATCACTAATAGACTCGTCGTTTCCAACTTTATTTAAGACTTAAACGATACGAGAGCGCCGAGCATGACCGCCGCCATCGAGACCCGCGACCTGAGCCGTCGCTTCAAACGCCACATGGCCGTCGACGCCGTGTCGATGACCGTGCCGGAGCGGGCCGTCTACGGCTTTCTGGGCCGCAACGGCGCGGGCAAGACGACGACGCTGAAGATGCTGCTGGGGCTGATCCGGCCAACGGGCGGGACAGCGCTGGTCGGGGGCGTCGATGTGGCGCGCGACCGGCTCGGGGCGGCGCGCAAGGTCGGGGCCCTGCTGGAGGCGCACGGCTTCTACGGCAATCTGTCGGGGCGCGAGAACCTCGATCTGACGGGCAGCCTGCTCGGCCTGCCGAAGCGCGAGATCGACCGGGTGCTGGAGGTGGTCGAGATGACGGAGCACGCCCGACGGCGGGTTTCGGACTATTCGCTGGGGATGCGGCAGCGGCTGGGGCTGGCGCGGGCCATGCTGGGCGCGCCGCCGGTGCTGGTGCTGGACGAGCCGACCAACGGGCTGGACCCCGACGGCATCGCCGACATGCGGCGGTTCCTGCGCGCCCTGCCTGAGCGGACCGGGGCGACCATCCTGCTGTCCAGCCACCTGCTGGGCGAGATCGAGCAGACCGCGACGCACATCGGGATATTGAGTCACGGCAAGCTGGTGCTGGAGGGCGAACTGGGGCGGCTGAAGGCCGACCTGGCGCCGGAGATCGCGCTGCAGACCGATGACGCCGTCCGGGCCACGGCGCTGGCGCGGGCGCGGGGGTTCGACGTCCTGGCGGCGGAGGACGGGCTGACCGCGCGGCTGAAGCCGGGCGAGGACGCCCGGACGGCCTCGGCCTCGCTGAACCGGGCCCTGGTCGAGGCCGACATCGCCGTCTTCGCCATCGGAGCGCGGGCGCGCTCGCTGGAGGGCATCTACCGCGACGTGTCGCCAGCCGCCCCTGTCACCCAAGCCAAGACCCAGCCGGAGTTCGCCTGATGATCGCCTCCCCCTTCCTCGCGCCCCTGATCGTCGAGGCGCGCAAGCTGAACCGGTCGCTGGCCGCCGTGCTGGCCGTGGCCGCGCCGTCGCTGATCGCCGTCTTCACCTTCTTCAACCTGCTGCGCGGCAAGGCCCCGCAGCCGTGGGACATGTGGATCGTCAGCGCCTCGGGCATCTGGGCCTTCTTCATGCTGCCGATGAGCGTGACGGCGCTGACCGCGCTGGTCGCCCACATGGAGCACGGGCCGAAGGCGTGGGATCACCTGCGCGCCCTGCCCCTGCCCCGCTGGCGGCTGTACGCGGCCAAGATGGTCTGCGTGCTGGCCTTGGTGGCGCTTATGAGCGCGGCGGTGCTGGGGATGACCTGGGCGGCGGTTTCGCTGGGGGCGGCGATCAAGCCGGCTGTGACCCCGGTCGGGGACTTCGACTTGACGCGCTACGCGGCGATCTTCGGCCGGATGTATCTGGCCGCCCTGCTGATGATCGCCATCCAGCTGTGGGTCGCGCTGCGCTGGGCCAGCTTCGTGCCGGCGCTGGCCGTCGGGATCGGCGGGACCTTCTTCTCGGTGGTGGCGACGTCAGCGAAACAGGGGATCTACTTCCCGTGGCAGATGCCGGTGAACATGCTGGCCGCCGAGGCGTGGCGGGCCGATACGGCGCTGGGGCTGGGGCTCGGCCTGGGCGTCGTCGCGCTGCTGGCGAGCCTGGCCCAGCTGAGCCGGCGCGAGGTGCTGTGAGGGCGCGCGGTCCTCGCGCATCAGCAGGGCGAGGGCGGCCCCTCCGGCCATCAGCACGATCATAGTCCGACTCCTGCAAATGCGAACTGTTCGCAGGTTTGCGCAGGCGGGCGCCGCATGGCAAGCCCTGAATGTCGGTGGCGATCGACAGGAGCATCACCCATGCGTGAAGACGGCAAGCTGGACTATCTCGAACTGCCGGGCGGCGACCTGCCCGCGACCAAGACCTTCTACGGCGCGGCCTTCGGCTGGACCTTCATCGACTACGGGCCTGAGTATGCGTCGTTCCAGGCGGGACTGGACGGCGGCTTCGACGCCCAGTCCGACGCGACGCGGACGCCCCTGCCCGTGCTGTTCGCCCGCGATCTGGAGGCCATGCAGGCGAAGGTCGAGGCGGCGGGCGGTGTGATCGTCAAGCCGGCGTTCGCCTTCCCCGGCGGGCGGCGGTTCCACTTCCGCGACCCGGCGGGCAACGAGCTGGCGGTGTGGTCGGAGACCTGAACCCGCCGGCGAAGAGCTGCGGCGACTGCGGGCTGTGCTGCAAGCTGATGGGGGTGACGGCGCTGGACAAGCCCGCGGGCAGGTGGTGCCGTCACTTCAGCAGGGCAAGCGGTTGCGCCGTCTATGCCGAGCGGCCGGACGACTGCCGCGTGTTCAACTGCCTGTGGCTGCTGACCGACGCCCTGGGACCGGAGTGGAAGCCGACGGCGGCGGGGTTCGTGCTGCATAGCGAACAGGGCGGGACGCGGCTGATCGTCGAGTCCGACCCGGCCCGGCCGCACGGCTGGCGGCGCGAGCCCTACCAGTCGGCGCTGCGGCGCTGGGCGGCGGCAGGCCAGGAGGTGCTGGTGTTCGCGGGCAGGCGCGGGGTGCGGCTGGGCGAAAGCGACAGCGCCGTGCGACGCGTCTAGCGGACGTCCACCGACTGGGCGATGCGTTCGGCGAGGGCGCGATCGGCGCCCTCGAGGCTCATGGTCCAGACGTGGATCTCGCGCGGCGTGGCGCCCTCGCGCTGGAACAAATGCTCGCGGGCGTGGCGGACACCGTCCTCGATCGAGACCACGGAGGCGCGGCCGCCGGCCTCGATCATCTCGCCGCTGTAGATCGGAAACTGCGAGGCCGGGCCGGCGTAGACCATGGCGAACGAGCGGTCGCCGCGGCGGATGGTGTAGATCTTGAAGTCCGGGCCGGGGCGGCCGGTGACCAGCTCGAACCCCGCCGGGAGATCGACCGAGAACGGCAGGGCGGCGCGGGCGGCGGCGTCGAGCACGGTCACGGCGGGGACGGCCGGTGGCGGCGGCGCAGCCGCGACGACGGGAGCGGGAGTCGGGGTCGCCGGGGCGGGCATCGGACTCGCCGTCGGGGTCGGCGCGGACGGCCGGGCCGGAGTCGGCGCCGTCACCGGCGCGGGCGACGGACGAACGGACGGAGCCGGGGT
>JAAXIW010000215.1 GCA_012270135.1 Brevundimonas sp.
GGCCGCGGCCTCCTGCCTCAGCGCCGCCGGAGACAGGACGGGAGCGAGCCCGGGATCGCCGCCGGCGCCGGCGCGCAGCGGCACCTCGTCGAGCATGCGGGCCGCGACCAGAAGCGCGTCGGCGTCGCGGCGGGCGCGGCCCCAGGCGGCCAGTTCCGCCGCCGTGACGATCTGGGC
The DNA here is from genome assembly GCA_012270135.1 of Brevundimonas sp. Taxonomy (GTDB): domain Bacteria; phylum Pseudomonadota; class Alphaproteobacteria; order Caulobacterales; family Caulobacteraceae; genus Brevundimonas. The sequence goes on from JAAXIW010000215.1 coordinate 178, forward strand.
GACGCCGTCGGCCTCCGGGGTGGAGGCCGCGGGCGGCGGGTCCTGCCGGGCCGCGAGGGCGACGGGCGCGGGCGCGGCGCAGGCCAGCAGCACGCCGAGGGTCGCCATCATGCGGAGAGCCGGTGTCATGCGGACGCCTGTGGTTTCCACCCGGAGATGCGGGCGGCCAAGCTTGCACTGTGAGAGCCGGGGTTCAAGCGACGCCAGTGACGAAAGCTGACGCGGTCAGCGCGGCGGCAGGACGGCGCCGTTGAGGATGCGGCGGTCGGTGCGGGCCTGGACGAGGATGGCGACGGCCTCGTCCTCCTCCAGCCCGACCGGAAGCTGGTAGAGGGCCGGGCGGCCGGTCCAGGCGCCGAGGCTGCGCACCGAACGGACGACATTGATGTGGCGGACGGCCTGGCCGCGGTTGTCGCCGCGCTCGATCTCGACGATCTGGGGGCCTGGCTTGTAGACCACCGCCACGACTTCGGCTCCGCCGGCGGGGACGCGGCCCGAGCCGACACCGACCCGGTCGCGGGCCTCGCGGAATTCGATCTCGGGCGGGAAGACCCGACGGGCGGCCTCCTCCTCCACGGCGGCGTTGAGCGCGTCTTCCTGGGCGCCGGGAACCTGACGGCGGCCGTCGATGACCACCTGCGGCGTGCCGATGGCGCGAATCTTCAGCGGCCGGCGGTAGGCGCGCTGACGCTGGGCGAACTCGGGGCGGGCGAAGGTATCCGGCCAGCCGAGATAGTCCCAGTAGTCGACGGCGTAGGTCAGGGCGATGACCCCGGGTGTGTCGGCGAGGGCCTCGACCCGGGCGTTGGCCTCGGGACAGCCGGCGCAGCCCTGGGCGGTGAACAGTTCGACCACCACGGGCTCGGCGGGCGCATCGCGACGGGGCGCGGCCGGGCTCGACGGCTGGGCGCTGGACCCGGCCGCAAGGGAGGCGGCCGCGAGGACCGCCGCAGGGATGATCCAGCCCCTCGTGCGCATGGCGCGCACCTTAACCACGGCGGAGAGACACGCGCCCCTCATTTTCGCGTGAGGGGTCAGACGCGGATGTCGAGCAGGGCGCCGGGCCGTTGCGGCCGATCTTCCGGCGCGCGGGCCGCCTGCGCCGTCGCCGGAGCTCTGGCGGGCATGGCCTCGGCCGGGGCGCCGACGCCCTCGAGGGCGGCGCGGAAAAAGTCCGAGCGCGAGGCGCGCACCGGGGACGGCGGGCTCTGCGCCGGGAACAGGGGCGAGGGAACGGGAGGACGAATCGCGCTCATGCCGACAGGGTTAACGAAATCCGTCGGAAATGGGTTAACGACGATGCGGGATCAGCGCGCCGCCCCGGTCGGGAGCGGGCGCGGAGCGGTCTGGATGGCGGCGACCAGCCGGTCGATCTCGGCCTGGTCGACGAGGGGGCCGGACGCCTTGGCCACGACCTTGCCCATGGCGTCGACGGCGAAGGTCTCGGGCGCGCCGGTGATGCCGAGATCGAGGCCGGCGCGGCCGTCGCGGTCGACCAGAACCATCGCATAGGGATCGCCCAGTTCCTCGAGGAAGGCGCGGGTGTCGGCGGGATCGTCCTTCCAGGCCACGCCGACGACGGCGACGCCCCGGGCCTTAAGCGCCATCAGATTGGGGTGTTCGATCCTGCAGGGGGCGCACCAGCTGGCGAAGACGTTGATGAGCATCGGCTTGCCGACGCCGGCGGTCTTCAGGTCGAGCACGCCGGGGCCCGCCTCGGCGCCGGTCAGCATCGGCAGGACCGTCTCCGGCACCGGCTGGCCGACGAGGGCGGCCGGCCGATATTCGCTGCTGCGGCCCTCGGCCAAGGAGCGGCCGGTGAAGTCGCCCAGCCGGATGGCGGCGAAGGCCACCAGGGCGACCAGCGCCGCGAGCGGGATGATGGCGAACCAGCGGTTCATCGGCTCAGGCCTCCGGGCGGTCGGTTTCGAGCCGCTTCAGGTCCGCCGACCAGCGCCGGGCGGTCAGCAGGACGCGGGCGGCGAGGGCGGCCAGAACGACCGCGCTGATCGCCCAGGCGGGCCAGACGAAGGCGCCGTAGGGGCTCATGTCGAGATCGATCATGCTCAGCCCTTTCCTAGGCTTCGAGGGCGCGGCGGGCGCGGATCGACAGCACCCGGCGGCGCACGATCTCGGTGCGGATGGCGGTCAGCCACAGCGCCAGGAACAGCACCGACCAGGCCGCCATCATGGTCAGCAGCGGGGTCAGATAGACCGGCGGCATGGCCGGTCCTTCGGCTCGCAGCAGCGAAGCCGGCTGGTGCAGGGTGTTCCACCAGTCGACCGAGAATTTGACGATCGGCAGGTTGATCAGGCCGACGAGGCCGAGCACGGCGGCGGCGCGGGCGGCCTTCGCCTCGTCGTCGATCGAGGCGCGCAGGGCCATGTAGCCGAGGTAGAACAGGAACAGGATCAGCACCGACATCAGCCGCGCGTCGCCCCAGGCCCACCAGGCGCCCCACATCGGCTTGCCCCACAGGCTGCCGGTGATCAGGGCCAGGGCGGTGAAGGCCGCGCCGGGCAGGGCGGCGGCCCTGGCGGCGGCGTCGGCGAGCGGATGGCGGAACACCAGGGCGAAGAAGCTGGAGACTCCCAGCGCCGCATAGGCGGCCAGACCGACCGAGGCGGCGGGCACATGCACGAACATGATCCGCACCGTGTCGCCCTGACGGAAGTCCTCCGGCGCGGCGAAGGACAGCCAGGCGGCGACCGCCAGCAGGACGGCGGCCAGCCCCCACACCACCGGCGTGAGCGGGCGGGTGAAGCGCAGGAAGCGGTCGGGATTGGCGAGGCCGAACATGAGACGCGCTCTTTAGAGGGCCGACAGACTTTGCGCCATACGGGGGCGGGCGGCTGCGCCAGTGCGCCGCGTGATGATCCGGCCTCAGCCCTGCGCGTTGCGGATCGCGGCGGCGCCGGCGAAGGGGGTGATCACGGCGGCGAACAGGACATATGCGGTCAGGAAGGCGAGCGCGGGCAGGGGCGACAGGCCGTTGACCGCCCGTTCCACCGCCCCCGCGCCGAACACCACCGGCGGGATGAACAGCGGCAGGACCACGACCGCGATCAGCAGGCCGCCGCGCTTCGAGCCGAGGGCCAGGGCCGCGCCCAGCGCGCCGGTCAGGGCGAATCCGAGGGCGCCGATCAGGGCCGAGGCGGCGACCAGCGGGGCCTGACCGGGCATCAGGCCGAGGATGAGGGCGGCGATGGGCGCGGTGACGGCCAGAGGCGCGCCGACGGCCAGCCAATGGGCCGCGGCCTTGGCGAGAACGACGAGTTCCAGCGGGAGCGGGCCGAGGGCGATCAGGTCCAGCGCGCCGTCCTCGAGGTCGCGCTCGAACAGCCGCTCCAGCGACAGGACGGAAGACAGGGCCAGGGCCAGCCAGGCGACGCCGCCGCTCATGGCGCGAAGGCCCGCCGTCTCGCCGCCGCCCGCCAGCAGCACCAGAACGGTCAGGCACAGAAAGAAGCCGCAGGCCAGCAGCGGGCCGCCGCCGCCGGCCCAGGCGAGGGCCAGCTCGCGCCGGAACAGGATGGACAGGGCCCTCACCGCCCGGCTCCGATATCGATCGCCCGCGCCGCCACCGGCAGGGGGTCGTGCACGGCGGCCAGGATGGCCCCGCCCTTGTCCAGGTGCGCCTGCATCAGCAGGCCGAGCGCCTCGCGCCAGCGGGCGTCCAGCGGCGCGAACGGCTCGTCGAGCAGCCAGACCGGGCGCGGCGTGGCGACCAGCCGGGCGAAGGCCAGCCGGCGGCGCTGACCGGCCGACAGCTGGCGCACCTCGAGGTCGAGCAGGGGGTCGAGCGCCAGCACCTCGACGGCGGCGGCGATCCCGGCCGCGTCGGCGCCCAGCCATTGCGCCTGGAAGGCCAGTTCCTCGCGGGCGCGGCGGGCGCCCTTGAGGCCGTCGAGGTGGCCCAGCCAGTGGATGTGGCGGCGCCGGGCCTCGGCCGGATCGGCGTCGGCGAAGGCGATGCTCCCCGCGTCGGGGCGGATGAAGCCGGCGAGGGCGCGGAGCAGGCTGGTTTTGCCCGCGCCGTTGGCGCCGGTCAGGGCCACCGCCTCGCCCGCCGCCAGCGACAGGGACAGATCGCGGAACAGAACGCGCTCGCCACGGGACAGGGCCAGGCCGGAGACGGTCAGCATCGGCGCTCCCCGGCCCAGTTGCGAGCCTCTCTCAATACCCGCGTCGACGACGTGGATACATGGACGCCCCGCTGAACCACCGCTATATCCGGCCTCGCCGCAGCAGGCGTTCGCCGCGCGCGGCGGGGACCTGTGCGCCCCGCCGTCTGTCGCGCGACCGCGCAACCGGATGTCCGGGCGGCGTTGACCAGAGGAACCTCTCCCATGCCGTCGAACGACAGCTTCAAGACCCGTCAGGACCTTTCCGTCGGGCGCAAGAAATACGCCTATTACAGCCTTCCGGCCGCCGAGGAAGCCGGTCTGGCCGGGATTTCCCGCCTGCCGCGCTCGATGAAGGTGCTGCTGGAGAACCTGCTGCGCAACGAGGACGGCGTCTCGGTCACGGCCGATGACCTGAAGGCTGTCGCCGCCTGGATCGAGAACAAGGGCTCGGTCGAGCACGAGATCGCCTTCCGTCCGGCGCGGGTGCTGATGCAGGATTTCACGGGCGTTCCGGCCGTGGTCGACCTGGCCGCCATGCGCGACGCCATGGCCAAGCTGGAAGCCGATCCCAAGAAGATCAATCCGCTGAACCCCGTCGACCTGGTCATCGACCACTCGGTCATGGTGGACCACTACGGCACGCCCGAAGCCTTCGAGGCCAATGTCGCCCGCGAGTATGAGCGCAATATCGAGCGTTACAAGTTCCTGCGCTGGGGCTCGTCGGCCTTCAACAATTTCCGCGTCGTGCCCCCGGGCACCGGCATCTGCCACCAGGTGAACCTGGAGCATCTGGCCCAGACCGTCTGGACCGCCGAGGAAGGCAAGAAGACTGTCGCCTATCCCGACACTGTGGTCGGCACCGACTCCCACACCACCATGATCAACGGCCTGTCGGTTCTGGGCTGGGGCGTGGGCGGCATCGAGGCCGAGGCCGCCATGCTGGGCCAGCCGATCCCGATGCTGATCCCCGAGGTTATCGGCTTCAAGCTGACCGGTCGCCTGCCGGAAGGTGCCACCGCCACCGATCTGGTGCTGACCGTCACCCAGATGCTGCGCAAGAAGGGCGTGGTCGGCAAGTTCGTGGAATTCTTCGGCCCGGGCGTCAACGTCCTGACCATCGAGGACCAGGCGACCATCGCCAACATGGCCCCCGAATACGGCGCGACCTGCGGCTTCTTCCCGGTGTCGCAGGCCACCCTCGACTATCTGACGGCCACCGGCCGCGACAAGGCGCGGGTTGCGTTGGTCAAGGCCTATGCGGAGGCGCAAGGGCTCTGGATCGACGCCAGCTCCGAGGACCCGGTGTTCACCGACGTTCTGGAACTGGACATGGCCGAGGTCGTGCCGTCGCTGGCCGGACCCAAGCGCCCGCAGGACCGGGTCGAGCTGACCAATGCCGCCCCGGCCTTCCAGACTGCGCTGGGTGAGGTGTTCGGCCGCGAGACCGACGCACCGCGCGTCGCCGTCGAGGGTGAGAAATTCGATCTGGGTGATGGCGACGTGGTGATCGCCGCCATTACCAGCTGCACCAACACCTCCAACCCGTCGGTGCTGATCGCCGCCGGTCTGGTGGCGCGCAAGGCCCACAAGCTGGGCCTGAAGGTCAAGCCGTGGGTCAAGACCTCGCTGGCCCCCGGTTCGCAGGTGGTCACCGACTATCTGACCGCCGCCGGCCTGCAGGCCGACCTCGACGCCCTGGGCTTCAACCTGGTCGGCTATGGCTGCACCACCTGCATCGGCAACTCGGGCCCGCTGGATCCGGCGATCTCGAAGGCCATCAACGACAATGATCTGGTCGCGACCTCGGTCCTGTCGGGCAACCGCAATTTCGAGGGCCGGGTGAACCCCGACGTGCAGGCCAACTACCTGGCCTCGCCGCCGCTGGTCGTCGCCTACGCCCTGGCCGGCTCGATGCGGATCGACATCACCACCCAGCCGATCGGCCAAGACAAGAAGGGCAAGGACGTCTTCCTGAAGGATATCTGGCCGACCTCGAAGGAGATCGCCGACATCCAGAAGAAGGCGGTCACCCCGGCCATGTTCGCCAAGCGCTACGCCGACGTCTTCAAGGGCGACAAGCACTGGCAGGGCATCAAGGTCGAGGGCGGCCAGACCTACGCCTGGGACGACAGCTCCACCTATGTGCAGAACCCGCCCTATTTCGAGGGCATGTCGATGGCGCCGGCCCCGGTCGCCGACATCGTTGAGGCCCGGGTGCTGGCCATCTTCGGCGACTCGATCACCACCGACCACATCAGCCCGGCCGGCTCGATCAAGAAGACCTCGCCCGCCGGCGCCTATCTGACGGATCACGGCGTCGAGGCGCTGGACTTCAACTCCTACGGCGCGCGCCGCGGGTACCGCGAAGTGATGATGCGCGGCACCTTCGCCAACATCCGCCTCCGCAACAAGATCACGCCCG
>JAAXIW010000135.1 GCA_012270135.1 Brevundimonas sp.
ACCTGAAGAAGGCGCTGGACGGCCTGGCCGAGGAAGGCGTCACCCAGCTGTTCCGCCCCGAGATGGGTTCGGACTTCATCGTCGGCGCCGTCGGCCAGCTGCAGTTCGAGGTCATGGCCGACCGGCTCGGCGAGGAGTACGGCCTCGAAGTCATCTTCGAACCCTCGCCCTGGGCCGAGGCCCGCTGGATCGGCGGGACCAAGGCCGACCTCGAGGACTTCATGGGCAAGTATCGCGGCCAGATGGCCCGCGACATCGACGACGACCCGGTCTTCCTCGCCAAGTCGAGCTGGGAGACCGGCTATGTGATGGAGCGCTTCCCGAAGGTGGCCTTCACGAAGACGAAGGAGCGGGGCTGAGCCGCGGCGGCTCCTGGCCCACAGCCAAGTCGAACCCGGGCCGCGGCGCTGCGTTTGCATTGCACGCGAGAGGGACGGCTGTCAGTCCCGAAGCGGGACGGAGCGCGGGTCACCCCATGTTCGAATTCGGCCGGGACCTCAGGAAGCTGTTCGACAAGGCGCGCGAGAGCGACGATCTCGGCTGGCTGGAGCTGATCGGCGCTGACCTGGTCGAGGCCGAAGCGCGGCGCGAGGCGGTCGACGCCGGCCGGGTGTCGTGCTCCCGCCCGTTCGACAGCTGGCTGCGGGCCTCGGGCCTGTGGCGCGAACACGCGCGGCGCACCGGACGGCGCGAGAGCCTCGACCGGGCCGCGAAATGCGCGTCGGAAGCAACCCGCCACACCACTGAACCCGACCAGACCGCGGCCGCCGCGATCGAGTCCGGCGAAATCCATCTGCTGCGCTTCGACCTGTTCGGCGGACCGGCGACCCTGACCGCGGCCCTGGCCGACGCCCAGTCCCTGACCGCTGAGCGACCCGTCACCCGGGCGGCGGCGGCGGCGCTGCACGCCCGGCTGTGCGCCCGGCGCGCCCGGCTGTCAGGATCGCCCGCCAACCTGCTGGACGCGGCGGCCTTGCTCGACGCGGCGCTGCATGGGGCGAAGGTCCTGCCGCCCGTGGCCGGAGACGAACTGCGGCTGGATCGCGCCGGACTGGCGCTGGAGGCCGGCGTGGCGCGGCGCGATCCTCGCCTGCTGGATCAGGCCGGGCGGGACCTGCGGGCGTTGGTCGAGACCGCCTCTCCGGACTATCGGCCGCTGACCCGGGCGCGGGCCCTGGCCCTGGCCGGGGCGGGGCTGACCGCGCTCGCCGACCTGGCCGGGTCCGAGGCGGCGCGGGCGCAGGGCCGCGAGCTGTTCGAGGCCGCCGCCGACCAGTTCACGCCCGACCATAGTCCGCTGGACTGGATCGCCGTGCGCCTCGCCGAACCGCAGGCCGACACGCCGCTGCTGCTGCTCGCCGAGGCCGAGGCCCTGAGCCGCGAGCCCGGCCTGATCCTCGGCGCCCTCGCCCGCGAACGCCGTCTGGCGGCCGAGGCAGCCCTGGCCGAGCGCACGGGCGACGTCGAATCGCTGGCCGGCCTCGAGGCGGTGATCCGCAGCCGGCTGTCGACCGCGACGCGGACCGAGCCGCTCGACTGGGCCGCCGACCAGATCGGCATGGCCCATCTGGCCATGGCCAAGGAGCGGCTGACCGGAACGGAGCCTCGCGCCGTGGGCCTGATGCTGGCCGAGGCCCTGGAGACGGCCCGCGAATGGGGCGCGCCGGCGCTGATGCAGCGAGCGGTGCTGGCGATGCCGGAGACGGCGCCCCGGGCCTAGCCCCCCAAGGCCACGAAGCCGCCGTTGGCGAAACAGGACTTGCCGTAGCGCAGCGGCTGGCCGTCCTCGGCCATGACCCGACCGCCCGCGGCTTCCAGAACCGCCTGCCCCGCCGCCGTGTCCCATTCCGAGGTCGGACCGGTGCGCGGATAGGCGTCGAAACGACCCTCCGCGATCAGGCAGAATTTCAGCGAGGAGTCCGTGCCCTGCCACTGGACGCAGCCATGGCGCGAGGCGAGGCGGTCGGCCTCCTCGTCGCTCATCGAATGGCTGAGCAGGGCCATGGGCGAGGCGGGGCGGTTACGCACCCTGATGGCCTGCCAGCCTTCGCCGAAGCGGCGGCGGAAGGCGCCCTTGCCCGGCGCGGCGCTGCGCCAGGTGGTGGCCGTGGCCGGGGCGGTGACGACCCCCGCGACCACCTCGCCCTTGCGCACCAGGGCGATGTTGACGGTGTAGCTCTCGCGGCCCTCGATGAATCCTCGCGTACCGTCCAGCGGATCGATGAGCCAGAACCAGTCGGCGGCTGCGGCCGGAACGCCATCGGCGGCGACGGCCTCCTCGGCCACCGTCTGGACGCCCGGATACAGCGCCTCCAGCCGCTCGAGAATCAGGGCCTCGGCCTCCTGGTCCGCGCGGGTCACCGGGCTGTCGTCGGCCTTGGCCTCGGCCACGACCCCGTTGCGCCAGTAGGGCAGGATGACGCGAGCGGCGTCCTCGGCGATGTCGGCCAGCGCCTCGGTCAGGGCGCCCGAGGCGAGGTCGGCGGTCAGCTGTTTGCTCATGGCCGCTCCGATAACCCATCGCGACGGTTTGAAGAACCGGCAAATCAGGGCAGCGTCCGCGCGACCGATCCGCTGTTGTTTTCGAGCCCGATGACCGACACCGCCTCCTCACCACTCCCCGACGGCCAGGCCCTGGCGGCGCTTGTCGCGGGCAAGCTGTGCCACGACTTCATCAGCCCGGCCGGGGCGATCAGTTCCGGCCTCGACCTGCTGAAGGACCCGACCGCCCAGGACATGCGCGACGACGCGATGGGGCTGATCGAAGCCAGCGCGAAGAAGATGGTGGCGCTGGTCGCTTTCGCCCGCGTGGCCTTCGGGGCCTCGACCTCGGCCGAGCGGTTCTCCGGCGCGGAACTGGGCGAACTGGTTGCGGGCCTGACCGAGGGCGGGCGGGCCACCCTGGAGTGGCGCGTCGAGGGTGGCGACTACACCAGGGCCCAGGCTCGCGCACTTGTGAACCTGGCGTATCTGACCGTGGCCGCCCTGCCCTCGGGCGGCGCTGCGGCGATCTCGACCGGGCGGGGCGAGCGCCTGACGATTTCCGGCGTGGCCGAGGGTCCGCGGGCCCGGCTCAAGCCCGAGGCCGTGACCGGCCTCGCGGGCCGCCCGCTGGCCGAGGGCCTGCCCGGGCAATGGATCCAGCCCTACTGGCTGTGGCTGACCGCGCGGGACGCGGGCGGGTCGCTGGACGTCGAGACCGACGAGGGCCGCGTGGCCCTGACGGTCCACATGCCTAACTGACCTTAAGCCGGTTTCCCAAGGACTCATTAACCGGCTCACTGCGATGATAAGGATAACGCACACGCGGGCGTTGTGCGCAGTTTGGAACCCGTCCTTGACCCCCAGAACCTGCCTGATCGTCGACGACAGCCGGATCATCCGCAAGGTCGCGCGGCGGATCGTCGAAGGCCTCGGCTTCGAGGTCGACGAGGCGGCCGACGGTTCCGAGGCCCTGACCTTCTGCGCCGGGGTCATGCCCGAGGTCATCCTGCTCGACTGGTCGATGCCGGTGATGGACGGGCTGACCTTCCTGCGCCGGCTGCGGACCCTGCCCGGCGGCGGCGGCCCCAAGGTGCTGTTCTGCACCATCGAGACCCGCGCCGAACGCATCGCCGAGGCCCTGTCCGCCGGCGCCGACGACTACGTGATGAAGCCGTTCGACGGCGAGATCCTGACATCGAAATTCGCCGAGGTGGGGGCCGTCTGAACCCATGTCGCCGGAAGCCTTCGACCGCCTGCAGTCGCTGATGGCGTCGCGCGCCGGGTTCCGGCTGACGCGCGACCGGATGAAGCTGGCCGAACACCGTCTGGGGCCCCTGGCCCGGCGCGAGGGCTATGAGACCGTCGATGACCTGCTGGCCGCGCTGTGGGCAAAACCCGTCGCGGCCCTCGGCTGGGCTGTGATCGAGGCGCTGCTGAACCCCGAGACCTGGTTTCGTCGCGACCGCCCGACCTTCGACACCTTCGCCGGCGAACTGCTACCCGCCCTTTCGGCCGCCCGCGGCGGAGCCCCGGTCAAGGTCTGGTCGGCGGGGTGCTCGACCGGACAGGAGCCGTGGTCGCTGGCCATCGGCGCGCTGGACGCGGGCTTTCCGGTCGAGATCGTCGCCACCGACCTGTCCCAGCGGGCGCTTGAGAAGGCCCGCTCCGGCGCCTACACCGGCTTCGAGATCCAGCGCGGTTTGAAGGCCGGGACGATGCTGGACTGGTTCGACCAGACCGAGGACAACTGGATCGCCAAGGCGCAGCTGCGCGCGACGGTGCATTTCGCGCGCGCCAATCTGCTGGATCCGCCCGCCGACGACCACCGCTTCGACGTCATCTTCTGCCGCCATGTGCTCAGCGACATGGAGCCTGCGCGGCGCGGCCAGGTGCTCGACAACCTCGAGCGCCGGCTGGTCGACGACGGCTGCCTGTTCCTCGGCGTCGACGAGGCCCTCGGCGGCGACAGTATCGCCTTCCGCCCGGTCGCCGGCCGCCCGGGCCTGTTCGTCAAGACTCCGGCGGCGCTGCGCCGCGCGGCCTGAACGGCCTGATCCCGGTTTACCGCCTCAACTCCCGGGCGTCTTCCGGCGCGCGCCGCACAGCTCGCACCACTCGCCGTTCGCGCGCCGACGCTCGGGCCGCCACCGGTGTCTACGGCAGCGCAACTGACGGATCACCGCCTTCAAGGCCTTGAACATGCACTCTCCCTGTGCGGCCGGGGATAGAGGGAGTTTCTGAAGGAAACCTTGCCCGGGCGGACGGCTCGACAGTTCGTCGTGCACATGCAAGTTGTGACGCGGGATGGCGCAGGCGCCGGCCTGGAGTGGCGTGAGGTATCGTTCGATGCAATCTCAACCCGGCGAGATCGACACGCGGTCGGACGTCGAGCCGGCGAAGACGTCGGTCACACTGCCGGACGTCCTGGCCCTGGTCGACGCGGGGGTTGAACTCCGGCTCGACGATGATCCCTGGTATCTGGTGACAGCGCCGATCATCGTCCGCCTGACCGGCGGCGGATTCGCGGTAATCTGGTCCGACAAGGTCGCCGCCGACGGCGTGGAGACCATTATCGAGGCCCGCGTCTTCGCCGTGGATGGAACGGCGATCGGCCCCGCCTTCCGCGTCAACACCACCCTGCACTCCGGGACGCCCACGTTGTCCGCCGCCGCGACCGCAGATGGCGGGTTCGTGGTTTCCTGGGTCGACGACAGCGAGGGCGTGGAGCCAGCCTTCGGCTACACCGATCCCTCTGACATTCTGGCGCGGGCGTTCGATGCGAGCGGGGCCCCTCTCGGACCCGAGATCACGGTCAACAACGGGACCACCGGCCTACAGGATGAATGCCAGGTCGTCGGCCTCCCGGGAGGCGGCTTCGCGGTCGTCTGGGCGGACTACAGCGCCGACGCCGAACGGGAGGACCCGTGGGAAACCGCCGTCTGCGACATTCGGATCCAGCTCTATGGCGCCGACCGTTTGCCGCTCGGCGAGAGTCTTCTGGTCAACACCATCACGGAAGGCGGTCAGTACGATCCGCAGATCACGGCCCTGGCCGACGGGACGCTGGTCGTGATCTGGACGGACAACAGCCGTCTGGGCGCCGATACCAGCGGGTATGGGGTCAAGGGCCGTCTCCTGTCCGCGGAGGGCGAGGCCCTCGGGGACGAATTCCTCGTCAACACCACGACGTCCGACCTACAATACCGACCCGAGGTGACCGCCCTGGCCGGCGGCGGCTTCGTCGTGACCTGGATCAACGGCCAGATATCCAGCACCCGCGAGGTCCGCGCCCAGATCTACGAGGCGGACGGATCCCGTGTCGGCGGCGAGATCAACGTGAATACGGCGACGGCCGGATACCAGCAGATCGCCGACACGGCGGCCCTGGCCCATGGCGGTTTCGTCGTCGTCTGGCAGGACCGCAGCAAGGGCGTGGGCGGGGCCGCCGGCGACAGCAGCGAGGACGCCATCAAGGCGCAGGTCTTCACCTCGCAGGGTATTCCCGTCGGCGGTGAAATCCTCGTCAACACCGCGACCCAAAGCTATCAGCAAACGCCCCGCGTCGCGGTGCTGGCCGACGGCGGCTTCGTCGTCACCTGGTCGGATTTGAGCGACGGCGTCGGGGGCGCCGGAGGGGACACCGAGCTCGGCGCGGTGAAGGCGCAGGTCTTCTCGGGGAGCGGCGGCCGCATCGGGGACGAAATCCGGGTCAATGTGACAACCATGGGCGCCCAGGGCCTGTCGGAGGTGATCGCGACCGCCGACGGCGGCTTCGTCATCACCTGGGCGGACGCCAGCGGCGGACGCTACCAGTCGATGATGCGGTCGTTCGAACTCAGGGGTGATGTCTTCAACGGCACATCGGGCGATGACGCGCTTACCGGCACCGCCCTCGACGACACGATCTACGGCTTCGGCGGCAACGACGTCATCGACGGCGGCGACGGCCGCGACGTTCTGGTCGTCAGCGGCTCCTCATCCCAGTATCGTTTGCTGGCGGATGGCGACGGCTTCATCCTCAAGGGGCCGGACGGGCGCGACAGCCTGACCAGCATCGAGGTCATCCGCTTCGGCGACGGCCGGGTGCTGGAACTGGACAGAGTCGGCGCCCACCTGGCGGACGGCGCGATCGCGAATGAATTTCGGATCTCTGGCCTCGGGGGCGCCTACGGCTTCGTCCTGCCCGCCCGG
>JAAXIW010000180.1 GCA_012270135.1 Brevundimonas sp.
CTCCAGCACCGCCTTTTCGTTCTGCAGTCCGTCGCGCGGCCCGACCTCGACGATGGTGACCGGCCGGCTCACGGCGTCGCCCCGGACGGCGCGTAGACGGTCAGGCTGACGTCGTCGCCGCGTGAATAGTTGTGGCCCTCGACCACGCCCACGGCCCGGCCGGTCACGCCCAGCCTGGCCGAGGCGGCGCTGAAGGCGTCGGCGTCGCGCGCCTCGACGATCACCGGCCGCCCCTCGGCCCGCGCCTGCGCCGCCTGTTCGGCGTCGGCCAGTTCGGTCGCGCGCCCGGTCAGGAAGACGAAGCTCGGCTCGTGGAAGCCGGTGATGGCCACCGGCCCCGGCCGCCCCTGCCGCGGATGCAGGTCGGCCCGCTCCAGCACCGTCTGCAGCTGCGGCGCGATGGCCAGCGGCTTGAGCTGGCGGATCGTCCCCGCCAGCCCGGCGTGGGCCACGATCCCCAGGCCGATGGCGATCACCACCGCCGCCGTCGCCGCCCTGTGCATCAGCAGGAAGGCCCCGATCAGGGCCGCCAGGGCCGCGAAGACGATGGTCAGGGTCGCCCAGCCCTGCGCCGTCGACCGTCCGAACTCGGTCAGGCCGTAGACGGTGATCAGCACCACCGCCAGACCGCCGACCAGCGACAGCGCCGCCCCCGCATAGCGCGACACCGGCCCGATCGGCCGGGTCAGGGCCGCCGCCGCCAGCAGGGCCAGCGCGCCATAGGTCGGCAGGGTGTAGTGGGCCAGCTTGGTCGGGGTCAGTTCGAAGATCAGCCAGGCCGGAACCAGCCAGCAGACCAGAAACCGCACCGCCGGTTCGGCCCGCCGGCTCCAGGCGGTCGCCAGCGCCGCCGGCAGCATCAGGGTCAGCGGGAAAAACATCACCAGCGCCCCGAGCAGATAGTACCCCGGCGGCGCCCCGTGGCTCTCGTGCCCCCCGGCGATCTTGGGCGCCAGATCCCCGGCGACGGCCTCGCGCCAGAAGCCGCCGTCGGTGGCGATGGTGATGGCGATGGCCCACGGCCCGACGATCAGGGCGACCAGCGGCAGTCCCCAGCCCCAGCCCAGCCGCGCCAGCCATTTCACGTCGCGGGCCCACAGCGACAGCGCCAGTATGGCCGGGACCACCACGATCAGACCGATCGGCCCCTTGATCAGGATCGACAGCCCGACCCCCAGCCAGAACATCAGCTTGTGCGGCCGGCGCGGCGCCTCGCCCGCCCGCGTCGCCAGATAAATTCGCGCCAGCCCGGCCATGGCGAGGGTCACCGCCCCGCACAGCACGGCGTCGGTCTTGGCGATCCCCGCCTCGGTCGACAGCAGGAAGGTCGCCCCCAGCATCGCCCCCGCCAGGAATCCGGCACGCTGTCCGAACATCGCCGCTCCCGCCCATGCCGCGGCGGCGGCGGCCAGCATGGCCCCGAGGATCGACGGGATGCGGTAGGGCTGGATGTCCCGGTTCTCGACGCTGGAGGTCACGGCCACCGCCGCCGCCTGCATCCAGTAGATGCCGACCGGCTTCTTCCAGCGCGGATCGTCCTGGAAGCGGATGTCGACGAAATCCCGGTCCTCGAGCATCTGCGAGGTCGCTTGGGCGTAACGGCTCTCGTCGCGGTCGAGCGGCGGCAGCAGCATCAGCACCGGCAGGCCGGCGAGCAGGGCGATCAGGGCCGCCAGCACGGGGCCCCGCCAGCCGGCGATGAATCGGTCGAGGTCGGGGCGCATCATGACCGTCTTCCTACCACGCCGGTTCGCGCGCCGTCATCGTCCGCGCGAACGGACCCGCGGGCGCCTCCCGCCGCGCCGCGAAACCCGCTACAGGTCGCCGATGATCGAAGCCGCCCCAAGAACGACCCCCGACATCTCCGTCGTCGTTCCCGTTCATGACGAGGAAGGCGCCGCCGGCCCGCTGGCCCGCGAGATCGCTGCCGCCTTCGCCGGCCGGTCCTACGAGATGGTCTTCGTCGACGACGCCTCGAAGGACGGCACCCTCGCCGAGCTGCGCGCCCTGATGGCCGAGCTGCCGGCCCTGCGCGTCCTCGGCCACGCCGCCAACGCCGGCCAGAGCCGCGCCGTGCGCACCGGGGTGCTCGCCGCCCGGGGAGCCATCGTCGTGCCCCGCGACGGCGCCGGGCAGCCCCCGCCCGCGGACGCCCCGCCGCAGGCCGCCCTGCTCGCCGCCTCGCCCCCCGCCGTGGCCCGCGGCGGAGGCGTCCGGGCGAAGCGTCAGGACACCGGCGCCAAGCGCTGGGCCTCGCGCTGGGCCAACCGCATCCGCCGGCGGCTGCTGTCCGACGACGCCGACGACACCGGCTGCGGCCTCAAGGCCTTCCGCCGCGAGGTCTTCCTCAACCTCCCCTATTTCGATCACATCCACCGCTATCTGCCGGCGCTGATGATCCGCGAGGGCCACCGGAACCTCTACCTCGAGGTCGACCACCGACACCGCGAGACCGGCCGCTCGAAATACACCAACTGGGGGCGTCTGATGGCCTCCCTGTCCGACCTGCTGGGCGTGATGTGGCTGAAATCGCGGGCGCGCCGCCCCGGCGGAATCTCCGAATTCTGACCGTTCGCCCGCCGGGCGACCAACCGTGGCGGTATGGAGCGAACAGGGGTATTCGTCACGACAAGCGCGGCCGTAGCGTCGCGCCGCACCCGTCCGCCATGGAGCCGCCGCCATGCTGATCGCCCTGCCGATGCTCGTCATTCCCGTCGCCATCTACGCCATCGTCGTCCTGACCGGCGTCGCCGGGGCGGGCGGCGCCGCGGCCGCGGAACAGGCGCTGAGCGAACCGGTCTTCACCATTCCGATGGTCTCGGGCAGCGGCTGGACCATCGGCTCCGGCGACATCATCCTGTTCCTCGCCCTGATCCTGCTGTTCTTCGAACTGCTCAAGTCGACCTCCAGCCAGAGGGTCGCCATCGTCAATCACGCCCTGTCGATGATCCTGTTCGTGGCCTGCCTGGTCGCCTTCCTGCTGATCAAGGGATTCGCCACCTCGACCTTCTTCCTGATCCTGACGATGGTCATGCTCGATGTCCTCGCCGGCTTCATCGTCACCATCATCTCGGCCCGCAAGGACATGGATTTCGGCGGCTGAGGGTCAGGCAGTAGGCAGTAGGCAGTAGGCAGTGGGCAGTAAACGGGAGGGTTCGCCACACGCCGCGCCTGGCCGTCTCTCTCCCCTACTGCCTACTGCCTACTGCCTAAGGCCTCATCCTTCGTCCACCGGCAGCACATGCGGCTCCTGCGGATGGCCCTGCTGGCGCCGCTGCACCGCATAGGCGACCAGCCACAGGGCCATGGCCCAGGCCGCGCCGACGCTCCATCCGGCCAGCACGTCGGTCGCCCAGTGCGCGGCCAGATAGACCCGGGTCAGCCCCACGATCAGGGTCAGCAGCACCGCCACCCCGATGACATAGGCCTTGAACCGCTTCTGCCGGAACGCCCGCGTCAGCCTCACCCCGATGCTCAGATAGAAGCCCGCCGACAACAGGCTGAGTCCGGACGGGAAGCTGGCGGTCAGGGACTCGACCGCCTGCAGTTCCTCCGGTGGCCGCTCGCGTCCGAACACCGCCTTCAGCCCCTCGCTCAGCGCCACCCCGCCCGCCAGACCCACCGCCAGCAGCAGGGCTGACAGCCGCTTCCGCTGCAGGATCAGGAAGCCGATCGTCGCCAGGGCGAACAGCCCCAGCACCGCGATCCCGCCCAGGGCGGTCAGGTCCAGCGCCGCCTCCTCCAGCCAGCCCGGGCCCCATGGGTCGGTCATGGCCGCCGGCCGCATGGCGTCCAGAACCGCCTGGTCGAAGGCCCGGCCGTCGGCCTCGGTCATGTCGTCGGCCAGTTCGACGAAGGTCATCACCCCCAGGGTGATGATGAACAGGGCGCTGACCGCGGCGATTTCCGTGCGCGCGATGCGAAGGGCGCGGCGGCCGAAGGCGACGATGCGGTCAGGGGTCATGGGGCCGCAACGGTCCCGCTTGCGGGACGTTCCCCTCACGCGTTCGTGATCAAAAAATCCGGGTCGCCGTCACGCCCCCGTCATCCCGCCGTCTCGGCCTGTCCACAGGCTCATCCCCGGCCATGATCGTGATTCGCTCACAAAGTGATCGTCAACCCCGTTGACGGGTCGTTAGCCATCTGCGCCCCATATGTTGGCTTGGGGAGCGCTTCGGCCACTAGATGATGTGGTCACCGGCGCGAACGACTTAAATCGATCAGTTCAGGGCAGTGACCATTATGGCCGGCGGCGAAGCGTTGAAGACAGTGGATTTCCAGTCGGTTGCGGCCGTGGACGCCGCTGATCGACCCCACCTGAAGGTGGTGCCGTCGATCCAGATCGACCGGTCCCGCGACGACCTGCTCACCGACTTCGGCAAGAAGACGCTGGAGGACCGCTACCTGCTGGCGGGGGAGTCCTATCAGGACATGTTCGCCCGCGTGGCCACCGCCTATTCCGACGACGCCGACCACGCCCAGCGCGTCTACGACTACATGTCGAAGCTGTGGTTCATGCCGGCCACGCCGGTTCTGTCCAACGGCGGCGCCGACCGCGGCCTGCCGATCTCCTGCTTCCTCAACGCCGTGGGCGACAGCCTCGACGGCATCCAGAACGTCTGGAACGAGAACGTCGCCCTGGCCTCGAACGGCGGCGGCATCGGCACCTACTGGGGCGGCGTCCGCTCCATCGGCGAGAAGGTCAAGGGCGCCGGCCAGACCTCGGGCATCATCCCCTTCATCCGCGTCATGGACTCCCTGACCCTGGCCATCTCGCAAGGGTCGCTGCGTCGCGGCTCGGCCGCCGTCTATCTCGACATCCACCACCCCGAGATCGAGGAGTTCCTCGAGATCCGCAAGCCGTCGGGCGACTTCAACCGCAAGTCCCTGAACCTGCACCACGGCATCAACATCACCGACGCCTTTATGGAGGCGGTGCGCGACGGCAAGACCTTTGACCTGATCTCGCCCAAGGACCAGGCGGTCATGAAGACCGTCGACGCCCGGGCCCTGTGGCAAAAGATCCTCGAAATTCGCCTGCAGACCGGTGAGCCCTATCTGATCTTCTCGGACACGGTGAACCGCCAGATGCCGCGTCACCAGCGCGAGCTGGGCCTGTCGGTCAAACAGTCGAACCTGTGCTCGGAAATCATGCTGCACACCGGCCGCGACCATCTGGGCGTCGACCGGACGGCGGTCTGCTGCCTGTCGTCGGTCAATGCCGAGACCTTCCTCGAGTGGAAGGACGAGCCGCGCTTTATCGAGGACGTCATGCGCTTCCTCGACAATGTGCTGGAGGACTTCATCCGCCGCGCCCCGCCGGAAATGTCGGCCGCTGTCTATTCGGCCAAGCGCGAGCGGTCGGTGGGCCTCGGCCTGATGGGCTTCCACTCCTTCCTGCAGGCCCAGGGCGTGGCGTTCGAGTCCGCCATGGCCAAGTCGTGGAACATGCGCCTGTTCAAACACCTGCGCCGCGAGGCCGACAAGGCCAGCCGCCTGCTGGCCGAGGAAAAGGGTGCCTGCCCCGACGCCGACGAGCGCGGCATCATGGAGCGTTTCAGCCACAAGCTGGCCATCGCCCCGACCGCCTCGATCTCGATCATCTGCGGCGGCACGTCCGCCGGCATCGAGCCGATCCCGGCCAACATCTACACCCACAAGACCCTGTCGGGCTCCTTCGCGGTCAAGAACCCCTATCTGGAGAAGGTGCTGGGCCAGAAGGGCATCGACACCTCCGAGGTGTGGAACTCGATCCTCGAGCACGAAGGCTCGGTCCAGCACCTCGACCAACTCAGCGACGACGAGAAGGCCGTCTTCAAGACCGCCTTCGAGCTCGACCAGCGCTGGGTCGTGGAACTGTCGGCCGACCGCGCCCCCGAGATCTGCCAGGCCCAGTCGATCAACCTGTTTATCCCGGGCGACGTCGACAAATGGGACCTGCACATGCTGCACTGGCGCGCCTGGGAGACCGGCGTGAAGTCCCTCTACTACCTGCGCTCAAAGTCGGTGCAGCGGGCCGCCTTCGCCGGCGCCGAGACCAAGGCCGAGGACGAGCCCGACCCCAACCAGCCCGACCTCTTCAGCGCCGCCCGCACCGACTACGACGAGTGCCTCGCCTGCCAGTAGACTGAGCGACGCCCTCTTCCTTTCGTCATCCTCCGGCAAGGCGCTTCAGCGCCGCGACCGGGGGACCCAGCGGCGCGCGCCCGCGCGAACCGAAGGTCGGCGCGTAGCAGCCACCCTGTCGGGAGCGCCGCCCCTCTTCGGCCGGCTGGTTCATCACAACGAACACAGCGAAGGCACAACGGACACAACGGGAGCGAGGCGACGCGCTCCCCCGCGGGCCCTTGCCCGCCACCAATTCACGACGTCTCCCTGATGGTCGCCGCCGGCCTACCAGCCCCCTTGTGTTCGTTGTGAATCCGTTGTGCCCGTTGTGATGAACCTCGGCTCTCAAATCCAATTGCTGCGCTGCAAGTTAATGTGCAGCTATCATACTTTCACAAGCCAACCCGCTGTTTTCCATCCACATCGTCTCCGCGACAGCGTCCTGAACCCGGCCCATGGCGCAGGGGGTCTAGGATAGGGGCATCCGGTCGGTGGGGAGGGCGTCGGATCCACGTCCCTCGATGTCGGCGGGTCATGGTCTTTGAC
>JAAXIW010000183.1:0-1386 GCA_012270135.1 Brevundimonas sp.
GGATCGGGGGCGAGCGGAAAGGCCTCGCGGGCCAGCCGCCGCAGGGTCTCGTCGTCGTCGAAGGGGCCGGTCATGCGCTCACTCCCTGTTCTGTCAGGGTCTGGATCAGGGTCTGGCGGCCACGCACGAGGCGGCTGGTCAGGGTGCCGGCGGGCACCTCCAGCACCTCGGCGGCCTCGGCGTAGGACAGGCCGTCGACCAGCACCAGGGCCACGGCCAGGCGCTGATCCTCGGGCAGGCGGCGCAGGGCGTCGCGCACGGCGAGAGCGTCGGCGCGCAGACCCTCGTCGGCCTGGGTCGCGTCGGCGACATGGGGCGTGGCGGCGTCCTCGGGCGTCACGACGCGCCCCCAGCGGGTCTTCGATCGGCCCAGGTCGATGTGGATGCGTCTCATGATGGTGAAGGTCCAGCTGTCCAGCCGGGTGCCGGGGCGCCAGCCGCCGCGTTTGGCCAGGGCGCGCTCGACCGTGGCCTGGACCAGGTCCTGGGCGTCGACGTCGGAGCGGCAGATGGCGCGCGCGAAACGGCGCAGCCTCGGCAGAAGCGCCACCAGCTCCGTCTGAAACGCGTCCAAAAGCAAACTCCGGTCATGGGGATGAAACGTCCGGGCCGGGGCGTTTCATCCGCGAGGCCTTTTCAGCCATTGTCGCGCCGACGCCAATGGCCTTTGATCAATTGTCCGAAGGGAGCAAGCCGGTGACGATACGCATTCTGGCCGCCTCCGTCCTCGCGGGACTGGCGGTTCTGCTGGCCGCCGCGCCGGCCGTCGCCCAGATCGGTCCGCCGGGCGGCGTGCCCGGCGGGCCGCGCCTGCCCGCCGGCCTGCCCGACCGGCTGCCGACGGCTCCGACCCGGCTGCAGGACGAGCTGCGCGGCCGGGTCGACCAGGCGCTTCAGGCTCCGGCGCGGGCGCGCGACCTGATCCGGCGCTCGGACGGGGCGCTGGAGGCCGATCCGTACGGCTGGCCGGCGGTGCGCGCCGAGATCGTGGCGATCGATCCCTCCCCCGCCGCCCGCCGCGCCGCGCTGGACGCCGGCTTCTCGGTCCTGCGCGAGCAGCGGCTCGACGGTCTCGACCTCGCCGTCGTGGTGCTCAGCCCGCCGCGCGGCCTGTCCCTGCGCCGCGCCGTCGAGCGCCTTCGCGACCTCGACCCCGCCGGGGCCTATGAGTTCAACCATGTCTACAGCCCCGCCGGGGTCATGGCCGAGGCCGCCGGTCCGGCGCCGGCCGACGGCGCGGGCGGCCCCGTCGCCCAGGCGGGCGGCGCGCGGATCGGCCTGATCGACACCGGCGTCGACGCGCGCCCTCCGGCCCTTTCCGGCGCGACGATCCGCCAGCAGGGCTTCGCCGGCGCGGGCCGGCCCGCGCCCCCGGCACGGCGGGCG
>JAAXIW010000183.1:1396-6605 GCA_012270135.1 Brevundimonas sp.
CCCGCCGTCGCCGCGCGCCACCGGGCCCTGCCCGGCGCGACGAGCCGCCCGCAGGGGGGCGCCGGCCCGCGCCCACGGCACGGCGGTCGCCTCGCTCCTGGCCGGGCGGTCGGGACCATTTTCCGGCGCCGCGCCCGGCGCGGCCCTGTTCGTCGCCGACGTCTACGGCGGCTCGCCGGCGGGCGGGGCCTCCACCGGCGTGGCCGAGGCGCTGGCGTGGATGGTCCGCAATGACGTGCCGGTGGTCAATGTCAGCCTCGTCGTGCCGAGCAACTCCCTGGTCGAGGCGGCGGTGCGGAGGGCGACGGCCCGCGGCCAGTTGATAGTCGCCGCCGCAGGCAACGACGGACCCGCCGCGGCGCCGCTCTATCCGGCCAGCTACCCCGAGGTGATCGGGGTCACCGCCGTCAACGCCCGCGGCCGGACCCTGCCCGAGGCCGCCCGGGGGCCCCAGGTCGACTTCGCCGCCCCCGGCGCCGACATGGCCGCCGCCGGCCCGGGCGAAGGCTATGTCAATGTGCGCGGGGCCTCGTTCGCCGCGCCGCTGGTCGCCGGCCTGCTGGCCCGTCGAGGCGGCGGAAACCGGGCCGTCCAGGCGCTCGAAGCGGAGGCCCGCGACATGGGCGCGCGCGGCCCCGACCCGATCTACGGCCGAGGCCTCGTCGCCGCGGACCTGCGGGTCGAGCCCCGTTCGGTGGGCGCCAGAGGTCGGCTGTCGCGCTGATTTTCCGGCGAATTTTTCCTCCACCCGGGATGAATCCGCGCGCGCCCATCGTTGGACCCTGCGAGGACGGGCTTCCGGCCCGTCGAGTTGCAGGAGAGACGACATGCGCAAGACCCTGATGCTGATGACCACCGCGGCCTTCACCATGGCCCTCGCCGGCGCCGCCAACGCCCAGGTGCTGGGCGGCTCGGGCGGGTTGGGGGGAGGACGCTGCGGTCAGGTCGGCGGCCTTGGCGGCCAGGTCGGCGGCAGTGTGACCGGCGGCCTGACCGGCTCGGTCGACGGCTCCTTCGCCCGCGATCGACTCGGCGAGACCACCGCCCGCGCCGAGCGCCTGCGAGAGCGGGCCGAACGCCGCGCCGCCCGCGCCCAGGCGCGGGCCGCCGCCGAGGCCGAACGGGCCCGCGCCCGCGGCGAGGCCGCGGCCGATCAGGCGCGCGGCGCCGCCGTCGGCGCCGCATCGAGCGTCTACGGCTCCACCCAGGGCGCGGCCGGCTCGGTCGAGGGTTCGGCGTCCGGCATGCTGGACGGCTCGGCCCGAGCGGGCCAGGGCGCGCTGGCCGGCGACATCAACGGATCGGGTTCCGGCTCGGCCGAGGCGGCGAATGAGCCCCGTCGCCAGGACCGTCAGGACCGCCGCGATCGCCGCGTCGAGGCCAACGGCTCGGCCTCGGCCGACCGCGACGGCGCCTCGGTCAGCGCGAGCGCGAACGCCAGCGGCTCCGCCCGCCCGCGCTGATCCGCGCCGATAACGCCACCGCCAGACGGCGGTAGCGTCTGCTCTTCGAGACCCGCGGCCGGAACGACCCCGTTCCGGCCGCGCTTTATGGGCCATGCCCAGATCGAAGATGAACCCTCGCGTCTTCTGGGGTGCGAGCCTGATCATCGCCCTGCTGCTGCTGGCGGCGGTGCTCGCCCCGGGGGCGTCCGACTACGTCTTTCAGGCGGCGCAGCGGTGGGTGATCGGGGCCTTCGGCTGGTTCTACGTCGCCGCCGTCGCGGGCTTCCTGCTGCTGGTTGTGGGCCTCGCCGTCGCCCCGACCGGGCGGCTGAAGCTGGGGCCGGACGACTGCGAGCCGGACTTCCCCTATGTCTCCTGGCTGGCCATGCTGTTCGCGGCGGGCATGGGCATCGGCCTGATGTATTTCGCCGTGGCCGAGCCGGTCCAGCACTACGCCGCCCCGCCCGAGGGCGCGCCCGGCACCTTCGCCGCCGCCCGCGAGGCGATGGTCATCACCTTCACCCACTGGGGCGTCCACGCCTGGGCCATCTACGCCCTCGTCGGCCTCAGCCTGGCCTATTTCGCCCACCGCAAGGGCCTGCCGCTGACGCTGCGCTCGGGCCTCTATCCCCTGCTGGGCAAGCGGACCGACGGCTGGGTCGGCGACGCGGTCGACATCTTCGCCATCTGGGGCACTCTGTTCGGCATCGCCACCTCGCTCGGCCTCGGCGTGGCCCAGAGCAACAGCGGGCTGAACTACCTTACCGGCCTGCCGTCGAACGCGGCGGTGCAGGTGGGCCTGATCGCCCTCGTCATGGGCGCCGCCACCGTCTCGGTCCTGACCGGGCTGGACCGCGGCGTGCGGCGGCTGTCCGAGCTGAACCTGGTGCTCGCCGTCCTGCTGATGGCCTTCGTCTTCGCGGTCGGGCCGACCGGATTCCTGCTCAAGGCGCTGGTGCAGAATTTCGGCCTCTACCTCGACCACTTCTTCGTCCGCACCTTCAACATGTACGCCTATGAGCCGCGCGGCTGGATGGCGGACTGGACGCTGTTCTACTGGGCCTGGTGGATCGCCTGGTCGCCGTTCGTCGGCATGTTCATCGCCCGCATCTCGCGCGGCCGGACGGTGCGCGAGTTCATCATCGGCGTCCTGCTGGTCCCGACCGGCTTCACCTTCCTGTGGATGACGGTGTTCGGAAACACGGCCATCTCCCTCGACATGGGCCAGGCCGCGGGAGCCATATCGCAGGCGGTCACCACCGATCTGTCGACCGCGATCTTCCGCTTCTTCGAACAACTCCCGGGCGCGGCGATCACCTCGACCATCGCCGTGCTGCTGGTGGCGGTCTTCTTCGTCACCTCGGCCGATTCCGGCTCGCTGGTCATCGACACCATCGCGTCCGGGGGCGCCGACGACACGCCGCGCTGGCAGAGGGTCTACTGGTGCACGCTCGAGGGCGCGGCGGCGGCCATCCTGCTGCTGGCCGGGGGTCTCGGCGCGTTGCAGGCGGCGACCCTGGTGGCCGCCCTGCCCTTCGCCGCCATCATGATCGTGCTCGCCTTCGGCCTGGTCCGCCAGATGAAAGCCGACCGCAAGGGCGTGCCCGTGGCCCACGCGACCCCGCCGATCGGCGCACGGCTGAAGCGCATCCTGTCCCCGGCCCGCCGCCGCGACATCGACCGCCAGATCGAGCAGCACGCCGTCCCGGCCCTCGAGGCCGTGCGCCGGGCGCTGGACGCGGAGGGCGTCGAGGGCGCTGGGGTCGAGCGCGACGCCGACGGCGTGGCCCTGTCCGCCCCCGCCGGCGACACACCCTTCGCCTATCGTCTCACCGCCTCGGCTCGCCCACTGCCCGCCTTCACGGCCCTTGAGGCGCCCGAGCCGCGCCGCAGCCAGGAATGGCGCCTCCTCGCCCGCGTCGGCCCCGCCGACCGCGGCCGCGACGTCACCGGATTCACCACCGACCAGCTGATCGCCGACGTCCTGGAACGGCTGGATCAGTGGCGCCGCGCGCACCGGCCCGGGTAGTGATCCTTCCGCAGCGAGGCGACGTCCGTGGGGGCTTCATCGACTGGCTCGACCGGGTCCCAAAAGCGGGCCGGCGGAACGTCCTCCAAGGGTGGATAGCGGACTTGGCTCGCCGAGCGAACCCTCAATGTCCGGGAGCGCTGCTATAGCCCTTCTAGAAGGGCCCGGCTTCCCTTGCCCATGAGCACCCCGCTCAGGCTTTTCTGGAATGAGCCAAGCTGGCTGTAGGTAGTAGTGAAGCAAGCGCTCACCTGAAGGGGTTCGTGCACGTATTCATCGGAGTCTTCTGTTCTCAATTGAACTGCCACGAGCAACATTCCGGTCGAGTTGTATGGGCGGATCGTAATGGAGGCATATCTTCTCGGGCCACTTAGTTCGGGATCGCTCTCAACCAGAATACCGGGGCCGAGGGGATAGGCGTTTAGATGCTCCGCAAACGCTGCGAGATCGGCCGTCCTGAACGAAGGTGAAGCGACCCCCGAAAATCGGCCCGCCAAGACCGCGACCGTCACGTAAACCACGTCGTCTTCTGGCTCGAGCTGAAGGTACAGAGAGTTCATCCGCTCGGCATGCCTTGAAGTCGCCCGATCCGCAACCTCGGCGAACGTCCGCTATGGGTCGGGAGCGGTCGGTCGCCTAAGGGTGGGAAGCGGACTTTCGACGCGGTCGTGTAGACTGGCCAGCAAACCCTCACAGGCGAGGCCGTCAACCCATGATCCGGATGCTTCTGAGTGTCACCCTTGGGCTTGCTAGCTGTGCAACGCTCCCCCACGTGCCACCGATCACGATTTGCGATGTCTGGAGCGGGAAGGTCGCGGAAGGGCGGGAAGTTGAAGTCGAAGGATACCTTTACACCAACTGGAGCTTTATCGCGGTCGCCTCCCCAGAGTGTCCGCAGGCTCTACTGACGCTCGTGGACAGCGCAGCTGATGCGGACCAGCGCGACCATGCATGGGGCACTGTTCTTTCCGTGAGAGACACACCCTCGAAGGCGGTCCGCGTTCGGCTGGTCGGTCGAGCCATCGTCGGGGGCGATCCAGCTGTCAATGCGCTATCGGTGACGTCGTATCGGGATGTGAGCGTTGTCGAGATGCCCGCGCCACTTGCGCCCTGGCAATAACGCCGCCTGACGATGACGGTTTGTCCGCAATGGGTCGGAAGCAGACGGTGACCTCAGGGTGGTGAGCGGACATCCCGCCTGCTAGTTTCCTCCCATGGCGACGTTCTTTCACCGGCTAAGTGCAGTCCAGAACTATCGCTGGGTAAGCGTCGCGCTCATCGCGGCGATGATCCTTCTCCCGGTTCTCTTCATGAGGCTTGGAGCGTTGGAGTGGGTAGCTTCTCTTGCGGGACTTCCGGTCTACGTCGCTCTTGTAGTGCTGACATATCGCCGCCTCCGGGACGCCAATCTCAGCGGCTGGTGGATCGTCCTGATGATCCTGGTGGTCAACCTCGGCCCGCGTTGGGACGGGCTAGAGCCGCTTTCGTTCCACGTGAGCCATCTCATTCATCTCATCCCCGTGGCCTTGGGGTGGCTCGTCCGCGCCCCACAGACGGTCGCCGGGACGAATGTCCGACCTGACGGCCTAAGGCTCGGCTGAGACCGGCCAATGTCCGCTCTGGGTCGGAAGCGGTCATTCGCATTCCATCGCAAAGAGCACCTCATCCCCCACCGTCATCCTCGGGCTTGAGCCGAGGATAAGGCCGTCCGGTGCTGCGTCGAAGGGCACACGGT
>JAAXIW010000323.1 GCA_012270135.1 Brevundimonas sp.
CTTCCTGGCCCATCCGCGGCGCGAGCCGGACGGCCGCATCTGGAACCTCGGCATGGGCCAGGGGCAGGCCATGGTCTGGCGGCTTTCGGCCTTGGGCGAACTGGAGGCGGCGACCATGGTCGACCTGCCGCGCGCCAGCTATGTCCACGACTTCACCGCCACCGACCGCCATCTCGTCATCGTCCTGCAGCCGTGGGTGCAGACGCGGATGACCCTGCCCTTCTCGGAGGGCTTCGAGTGGCGGCCCGACGCGGGGACCCAGGTGCTGGTCATCGACAAGGACGACCTGTCGAGGCGGCGCGTGTTCGAACTGCCCGCGTTCGGCTTCTTCCACCTCGGCGACGCCTGGTCGGACGGCGGGGACATCCGCTTCGACGTCTGCGCCCACCCCGACATGGATTTCGCCGCACGCGGGGCCAGCGACGTTCTCAACGGCGTGCCGCTGAACGGCGAGCCGGCCCGGCTGGCGCTGGCGCACCTGAGGGCGGACGGGGCGGCCGACCTGCAGCGAACCGACACCGTGGCGGAGTTTCCGCGCAGCGACCCGCGCCGCGCCGGCCTGCCGCGCCGCTTCACCCTGCACACGGCCGAAGAGACCCCGGACCGGCCGTTCGCGAGCGGGCTGGGGCTAACCGACTGGGGGACCGGACGGACGCGGACGTTCGACTTCGGTTCCGATCATGTGATGGACGAGATGGTCTTCGTGCCACGGCCCGGCGGATCGGCGGAGACCGACGGCTGGCTGGTCGGGCCGACGCTCAATCTCGCCGCCCGGGCGACCGAACTGCATGTGCTGGACGCGGCGCGGATCGAGGACGGACCGGTCGCGACCTGGCGCGCCGATACAGCCCTTCCGGTCAGTTTCCACGGCGTCTGGCAGGGATGACGGTCAGTACCAGCCGGCCTCGCGCAGGGCCCGGGCGTAGCGGCGGCTGACGGGGGCGGACACGCCGCCCTCGAGGGTCAGAACGGCCCGGCCGTCGCCGCGCGAGACATCGCGCACCGCGTCGCGGGCCACCCACCAGCTGCGGTGGGTGCGGGCGCCCTCCAGGCCCTCCAGCTCGGCCACGGCGTCGGACAGCCGCATCAGGATGAGGTCGGAGCCGCGGTCGGTGTGCAGGCGCAGATAGTGGTCCTCGGCCTGGACGGCGAAGAGGGTCGCGCCGCGCAGCCTGGGCGGCAGGCGGTCGAGAAATCGGGCCGGGGCGGATCCGGTCGCACCGGCGTGGGTCTGGACCGGGTTGGACCGGCCGAGGAAGAC
Source organism: Brevundimonas sp. (assembly GCA_012270135.1). GTDB lineage: Bacteria > Pseudomonadota > Alphaproteobacteria > Caulobacterales > Caulobacteraceae > Brevundimonas. The sequence continues at coordinate 1,262 of JAAXIW010000323.1, forward strand.
GTTGATGGCGCTGATGGCGACGGTGACGGTCAGCACCGGGCCGATGAAAAGGACCATGTAGCGGAGCGGATAGATCTCGTTGTCGAAGACCAGGCCGTTGACCAGCCAGACCAGAACGAGGACCGGACCGGCCGTCGTCGCGGAGACGGTCGCCACGGTCAGCCATGGCCGCTCGTCCGGGTCGATGACACGCCCGATCAGGCTCGAACACAGATGGGCCCAGACGGCGCCGGCTAGGATCAGCGGCACCCAGTAGGCGAAGCGCACCCATAGCGGCAGGATGTCGGTGCCGAAGGCGCCGGTCAGGGCCAGGACGACGCCCGCGCCCACCGCCACGCCGACGCCCCGGTCGAGGCGGATGTCGATGCGCAGCCGACGCCCGTCGCCGTCGGGTTCGATCGATGCGCCCATCAGCCGGCCCGGCCCTCGGGCGCACACACGGCGCGGAAGCCGGCGGCGGCGAAGCGGATCATGTAGTCGCAGGCGCTTTCCAGATCGCCGGACCGGCACAGACCGCCCGACAGGCGGTCCAGCCGCCCGGTCTCGCCCAGCGTCAGGGTCAGGGCCCCGGACATGTTGTGCCAGGCCCAGTAGAGGTCGACTTCCCGGGCGTCGGGCATGATCTGCTGGATCAGCTCGATCAGGCGTCGGATGGCCGGGTCGAAATAGCGGGCCATGGTCTCGCCGCCGAAGGTCGGGTTGGCGTTGGTCTGGGCCACCAGGGCGGCATAGTGTTTCCAGCCCGGACCGCCCTTCAGCGACCACTGGAACGGCGGGCGCAGGAAGGCCTCGAACAGCCCCTCCAGCGTCATGCCGTCGGGGCCGGGGTCGCGGGCGTAGCGGTTGATGGCGTCGACCCGCTCGCTGTTCCACACCTCGGCGCGGCGCAGGAAGACGGCGTCGAACAGGGCCCGCTTGGCCCCGAAATAATAGTGCACCAGGGCGGTGTCGACGCCGGCCTCGCGGGCCACCTCGCGAATGGTGACGCCGTAGAAACCGTGCTTCGAGAACAGATCCTCGGCGGCGTCGAGAATGCCCTCGCGGGTGTCGCCGTTTCCCTGCGCCGTGGCCTTGGCGGGGGGGCCGCGCCTGGCGGGGGCGCTTGCGGACTCCGGGGCGGGCGCGTCGAGCTTGGTCATGACGGCGAAGCTAGGCCCGGTCGGGCGGTGCTGGCAACGGCGCCACAGTCCGGCCAGAGCCGCCCGCGGACAAGCTCCACCGTTTGACAGCGGGCCGAAAACGGTTACGGTCCCGGAAAATCATTGAACGCTGAATAAAAGCGTCTCGGGCTGGAAACATCATTGGAACGGGGCTTCACATGAACCGCTACGTAAAGACCGCCTTGCTCGCCGGCGCCGCCTGGGGCGCGCTCTCGACCGTCGCCGTCGCGCAGGACGCGCCGGCCGGATCCCAGCAGGCCGCCCAGGTCGAGGATGTCGTGGTCACCGCCCGGCGCACCGAGGAGTCGCTGCAGCGCACGCCGCTGGCCGTTTCGGCCTTCTCCGGCGAAACCTTGAACCAGATCGGCGCGACCCAGGTCACCGACCTGCAGGGGGCGGTGCCGAACCTGAACATCGTCCAGGGTCGGGCGTCGTCGAACGCGACGAACATCTACATCCGCGGGGTCGGCCAGCCCGACGCGCTGCAGACCTTTGATCCGGCCGTCGGCGTCTATGTCGACGATGTCTACTACGCCCGGATTCGCGGCACCCAGTTCGACCTGCTCGACCTCGAGCGGGTCGAGGTGCTGCGCGGTCCGCAGGGCACCCTCTACGGCAAGAACACCATCGGCGGGGCGCTGAAGCTGGTCAGCCGTCGGCCCGGCCAGACCTTCCGCGCCCGCGGCTCGGTGGCCTACGGCGAATACGACATGATCGACGTCCAGGGCGCGGTGTCCGGTCCGATCTCCGACACCCTCGCCTTCGGCCTGTCGGCGCTGCACTCCGAGCGCGGCGGCTACGTCACCAATCCCGTGACCGGCGACGAGTACAACGACAAGAACACCAACGCCTTCCGCGCCGCCCTGGCCTGGGATCCGTCGGACAATTTCCGCGTCGACCTGACCGCCGACTATTCGAATGACGACGCCGGACTGGTGATCGGTCAGCCGACGAACAATCTGACGACCATCCTCGGCGTGCCGGTCTATGTCGCGCCCAATCCGGTGCCGGACTTCAACTTCGAGGCGACCCCGACGCCGGCCACGCCCAACGAGACCCGGCTGGAATCGCGCGGCGTGGCGCTGAACGTCACCTACGACCTGAGCGACAGCCTGTCGCTGAAGTCGATCACCGCCTTCCGCCGGCTGAACACCGACGACTACATCGATTTCGACGGCATTGCGCTCGAACTGACCAGCGCACTGGTGGCCGTGGATCAGGAGCAGATCAGCCAGGAGTTCCAGCTGACCTACGAGGCCGGACCGGTCACCGCCGTCGGCGGCCTGTACTACCTCAAGGAAGACGTCTCCTCGCACCAGGAGGTGTATGCCGCCGATCTGCTGGGGGCCGCCTTCTTCAACTCCGACTTCGAGCGCACCGTCGACGACACGCTCGAGACCACCTCGAAGGCGATCTACGGCAACGTCAGCTACGACCTGACCGATCGTCTGCGGGTGTCGGGCGGCCTGCGCTACACCAACGAGGAGAAGGACTACTGGCGCACGACGTCGACCTTCTACGACCTGCTGCCGGCCTTCAACGCCACCTATGTGTTCGCTCCTCCGGTCGCCGAGTACAGCGACACCTCGTTCATGGCGTCGATGGATTATCAGGTGACCGACGAGGTGATGCTCTACGGGCGCTTCGCCCAGGGCTTCAAGTCGGGCGGCTACAACGGCCGGGCCAACTCGGCGTCCGAGTCGACGGAATACGCGCCCGAGACGGCCGAGACCATCGAGTTCGGGGCCAAGGCGACGGCCTACGAGAACCGGCTCCGGCTCAACGTCGCGGCCTTCTCGACCCAGTACGAGGACTTCCAGGCCCGCGTCTCCGGTCTCGACCTCGACCCGATCACCAACCTGCCGGCGCCGGTCCTGTCGGTGATCAACGCCGGCTCGCTGGAGATCACCGGTCTCGAGGTGGAGGCCGTGGCGGCTCTCACCCCGGCGCTGACGGTCGACGCCCAGATCGGTCTGCTGGAAGCCCGCTACGTCGAGTTCAACGACGCCCGCTTCACCAACACCTTCGGCAGCCGGGCCTTCCAGGAACCGGCCTTCTCGCCGGACCTGACCGCCCGCTACGGGGTCACCTATGTGGCGGACATCCCCGGCGGCGGGGACATGACCTTCGGCGGGGTGGCGAAATACCGGTCCCGCATGGCGCTGGCGGTCGACAACACGGCCGTGAACAGCACGGTCGAGCTGCCCGGCATGTTCCAGGAAGAGTACTGGCTGTTCGACGCCCGCGCGGTGTGGAACGACGCCTCCGGCCGCTACACCGTCGGCCTCTACGGCCAGAACCTGACCAACGAGGTCTACAAGACCGACGCGCAGGAATTCTCGTCCGTCGGCAACATCCGGACCGCCTATTACGGGGCGCCGCGCACCTGGATGGTCAAGCTGACGGCGCGTTACTGATCTCCTGAAGCCTGATCGCATGTGATCACGGGCGGCGGTTCACCTGAGCCGCCGCCCTTTTTCTTTTTACGCCGCGCCACGGCGCAGCTACCGTCCCCGTCCAACGAAAAGACCCAGTCGAGGGAAACGCCATGACCGACACGGCCGCCGCCGCGCCCGTCCGCCCGGGCTACCGCTACTATGTGCTGGCCGTGCTGGTGCTGATCTATGCGCTGAACTTCCTCGACCGTCAGATCATCGGCATTCTGGCGGCGCCGCTGAAGGCCCATTTCGAACTGACCGACGCGCAGTTCGGCCTGCTCGGCGGCATCGCCTTCGCCTCGGTCTATTCGACCCTGGCCATTCCGCTGGCCTGGCTGGCCGACCGCTTCAGCCGGGTGTGGATCATGACCGGCGCCCTGGCGGTGTGGTCGGGTTTCACCGCCCTGTGCGGGATGGCCACCTCCTACACCCAGCTGTTCCTGTTCCGGATGGGCGTCGGCGTCGGCGAGGCCGGCGGCGTGGCCCCGGCCTATTCCCTGATCGCCGACTATTTCCCCCCGTCGCAGCGGGCCCGGGCGCTGGCCGTCTTCGCCTTCGGCATCCCCATCGGCACGGCGGCGGGCACCCTCGTCGGCGGCCTGCTGGCGGTGGCCTATGACTGGCGTGTCGCCTTCGTCGTGGTCGGACTGCTCGGCCTGCTGCTCGCTCCGCTGATGCGCCTGACGGTGCGCGATCCGAAGCGCGGGGGGACGGACGTCGCGGCCGCCGCAGCGGCGGTCCCGGATGTCGCCCCGGAAGCGGCGCCGGTCGCCACAGCCCCGGCGGCCCCGGCTTCCAAGCGGGTCGGCGCCGTCGCCTCGATGGTCATGCTGCTCATCGGCGCGGCGGCGCGCGCGGTCGGCGCCGGCCTCTATCTGACGACCGGCGAGCAGAGCCCGGCCCTGACCTGGGCCTTCGGCGGCCTGCTGGCGACGGTCATCGGGATCTCGCTGTGGATCGCCCGCAGCACCGGCTCTGTGGTGATCCGCAAGAAGAGCTTCTGGTTGCTGGCCCTCGGCGCGGCCTCGTCGTCGATCTGCGGCTATGGCGTCGCCGGCTGGCTGCCCCTGTTCTTCATGCGCAGCTTCGGCCTGACCCTCGGCCAGACGGCCTGGTACTACGCCGGCATCGCCCTGGTCGGCGGCACGCTCGGGATCTGGATGGGCGGCTTCATCGCCGACAAGCTGTCGAAGCGCGGCAAGGGCGCCTATCCGCTGACCCCGGCCATCGCCTTCCTGATCTCGGCCCCCTGTTTCATCCTGGCGATGAACTCGCCCTGGCTCATCGGCCTGATCTTCCCCGGCGGCGGCACCAACGCCCAGCAGCTGATCGTCGCCTTCCTGATCTTCCTGATCCCGACCGGACTGAACCTGGCCTGGCTGGGGCCGATCACGGCGGCGGTGCAGCATCTGGTCCCGGCGGCGATGCGCTCGACGGCCTCGGCCCTGTTCCTGCTGATCAACAACCTGCTGGGGATCGCCGTCGGCTTCTACTATTTCGGCTGGATGAGCGACCTGCTGGCCCCGCGCTTCGGCGACGAGAGCCTGCGCTGGTCGATCTACACCGGCATGGGCTTCTATGTGCTGGCCGCCGTGCTGCTGATCGGCGCCTCGCGGACGCTGAAGAAGGACTGGGTCTCCTGAGGCCCGCCCCCGCCGCCGCCCCCCACCGGCCGTATTGCCGCGGCTGTTCGAGGCAGACTGGTCGCCCGCCCGGTCGACGACGCGCCCG
>JAAXIW010000260.1 GCA_012270135.1 Brevundimonas sp.
CAGTCGAGGGTGACCAGCTGGCGCGACAGGCGGATCTGGTCGGCGAATTCGATCAGGGTCTCACGCCGTTTGGGCTGTTTGATCTCGCCGGCGCGGGCCAGCAGGGTGTCGAGGTCGCCGTATTCGCCGATCAGCTGCGCGGCGGTCTTGGGGCCGATGCCCGGGGCGCCGGGGATGTTGTCGACGCTGTCGCCGATCAGGGCCTGGACCTCGACCACCTTGTCGGGCGTGACGCCGAATTTCTCGAACACCGCCTCCTCGGCGAGGCGGCGCTCCTTCATCGGGTCCCACATCACCACCGAGGGGCCGATCAGCTGCATCAGGTCCTTGTCGGAGGAGACGATGACCGCCTCGCCGCCGGCGTCGCGGGCCTTGCAGGCATAGGTGGCGATCAGGTCGTCGGCCTCATAGCCGGGCAGTTCGACGCAGTGGACGCCGAAGGCGGCGGTGGCCTCGCGGACCAGCGGGAACTGCGGGATCAGGTCCTCGGGCGGGGCGCTGCGGTTGGCCTTGTACTGGTCGTACATCTCGTTGCGGAAGGTCTTCTCCGAATGGTCGAAGACGGCCACCAGATGGGTCGGGCCGTCGTCGCCCTTCATGTCGCGGATCAGCTTCCACAGCATGTTGCAGTAGCCCTGCACGGCGCCCACCGGCAGCCCGTCGGACTTGCGGGTCAGGGGCGGCAGGGCGTGGTAGGCGCGGAAGATGTAGGCCGAGGCGTCGATCATCCACAGACGGATGGCGGGACCGTCCTGGGTGAGGGGGCGGTCGGTCGGTTCGGCGGCGGCGTCGGTCATGGCCGGACCATAGGCGGGCGCGGGGCCGCCGTCACCGGCTGACGACTACGACACTCCTTAGGAAACCCAGGTGTTGCGGCACTCGCCGACCGTCCAGCCGGCGAAGCCCGAATGGACCCGGCACTCATAGCCCATGCCGGCCAGGGGACCGTGCATGATGCCGGTCGCGACCACGGCGCCGCGGCCGTCGTAGGCCGGGCGGTCGAAGCTGACCCAGCGCATCCGCTCGCGCGGCTCGCCCGGCGCATTCGGGTCGTACGGGGTGAAGGCCAGGCCGTAGCGGCTCCAGTCGCAGCGCGGGGCGTAGTCACCCTCGAAGCGGATCGGCGGCGGCCGGTTGTCGGCGGTGTTGAAGCGGTAGTGCTCCTTCGCGATCGCCGCGATGACGGCGCAGTCGTCGCCGCCGGCCGTCGGCGGGCCATCCGGCCCGGGCGACATCGGCGTGGCGCAGGCGGAGAGGGCGAGGCCGGCGGCGGCGAGGGCGGCGAAGGCGCGCATGACGGGATCCCCTATTTCGAGCGCAGGCCGGTGATCGTGCGGTTGGGCGCGATGTCCTCGGCCGAGGTGATCAGGTGAACGAGGGCGGGGCGGCCGGCGTTCCGGGCGGCTTCCAGCGCCGCCGGAAAGTCCTCGGTGCGTTCGCAGCGGACGCCGAAGGCGCCGAAGGCCTCGGCGTATTTGACGAAGTCGGGGTTCTTCAGGTCGGTGGCGATGGTCCGCGGGGCGCCCGGATAATGCATCTCCTGATGCATGCGGATGGTGCCGTAGGTTCCGTTGTCGACGACGACGACGACGGCGTTGATGCCGTACTGGACGGCGGTGGCGATCTCCTGGCCGGTCATCAGATAGTCGCCATCGCCGGCGATGCAGACGACCTCGCGGCCGGGATGGACGCTCTTCGCCGCGAGGGCCGCCGGATAGCCGTAGCCCATGGCGCCCGAGGTCGGCGCCAGCTGGGTCTTGCAGACAGTGTGGCGATAGAAGCGGTGCAGCCAGGCGGCGAAATTGCCCGCGCCATTGGTGATGACCGCGTCGTCCGGCAGGGCCTCCGCCAGATGGGCCATGCATTCGCTCATATTGACCGCGCCGGTGACCGGCACGGGCGTCGAGAACTCCAGATAGTCGGCGTGCGCCGCCCGGGCCTCGGTCTCCCACGTCCGGTCCGGCTCGAGCGTGGCGAGGGCCCGCGCCGCCAGACTGTTGTCGGCCACGCCGGAGACCAGGGTCGGCCAGACCCGCCCGCGCTCCTCGGCCCCCGGATGCAGGTGGACCAGCACCCGCGCCGTGTGGGCGCGGTCGAACAGGGTGTAGCCCTGGGTCGGATTCTCGCCCAGACGGGCGCCGACGGCGATGATCAGGTCCGCCGCGCGGGCCCGGGCGACCAGTTTTGGATTGCAGCCCAGGCCGAGGTCGCCGGCGTAGTTGGGGCGGTCGTTGCCGACGATGTCCTTGCGCCGGAACGAGCCCGAGATCGGGATCATGCAGCGCTCGGCCCAGTCGGCCAGTTCAGCGGCCGCCTCGTCGGTCCAGCCCGAGCCGCCGACCACGATCAGCGGCCGTTCCGCCCCGGCGAGACGGGCGCCGATGTCCGCCAGCACGGCCGGGTCCAGCGCCGCCTTCGCGGGCGTGACCGGCCGGATCGGGGCGGGGCCGCCGTCCGCGTGCAGGATGTCCTCGGGCAGGGCGATGACCACCGGCCCCATCCGGCCCTGAAGGGCGGTGGCGAAGGCGCGCTCGACCACCTCGACGGTGCGCTCCGGGCTCTCGATCTCGGTCGCCCATTTGGCCAGGCCGCCGAACACCTCGCGGTAGTCGACCTCCTGGAAGGCGCCGCGGCCGCGGTCGGTCAGGGCGATCTGGCCGACGAACAGGATCATCGGGGTGGAGTCCTGATGCGCCGTATGCACGCCGATCGACGCGTGGGTCGCGCCCGGCCCCCGCGTGACCATGCAGACGCCGGGCTTTCCGGTCAGCTTGCCGTAGGCCTCGGCCATGTTGGCGGCCCCGGCCTCGTGCCGGCAGGCGATGACCTGGATTTTGTCGCGCACGTCGGCGAGGGCGTCGAGCACCGCCAGATAGCTCTCGCCCGGCACGCAGAAGACCCGGTCGATCCCGTTCATGACCAGGGTTTCGACGAGGCGGCGGGCGGCGGTGTTGGCGGGCTGGGTCATGTCCGAGCGGTTAGCAGACGGCTGATACCTTGGCCATGCAACCCGACGGCCACGCTTGACGTTACAGCCCCGCTTTCCACCCAAGGGGACCTGCCATGAAAAAGATCATCACCCTCGGCCTCGTCGCCGCCGCCCTCGCGGTTTCGGCGTGCAACACCATCTCCGGCGTCGGCCGCGACGTCCGCGCCGCCGGCGACGCGGTCACCTCGGGCGCCGAGAGCGCCAAGCGGTAGGGCTTGTCATCCCGGACGCCGCGGAAGCGGCGATCCGGGGCGGAAGCGGCCCTACGTCTCCTCCCCATCGCTCCGCAACGGGGAGGAGACGTCAAGTCGCGTCAGCCCTCGTAGCTGACCCCGGTCAGATACAGCCCGTCCGACGGAGCGACCGGCCCGCAGCGCGCCCGGTTCTTCGCCGCCAGCGCCGCCGCCACCTCCTCGACCGCCCAGCGGCCCTGACCGACCTCCGCCAGCGTCCCCGTCATCGAGCGGACCTGGCGGTGCAGGAAACTGCGGGCCTCGAAGACCAGATGGACCTCGTCGCCGAGGCGGGAGACGCGGGCGACGTCCAGCGTCTTCTCCGGCGATTTCGACTGGCAGGCCACGTCGCGGAAGGTGGTGAAGTCGTGCAGGCCGACGAGGGCCTGGGCCGCCGCGTGCATGGCATCGGCGTCGAGCGGCCGTTTCACATGCCAGACCCGGCCCCGGTCCAGCGCCGGGCGGCCGGGGCGGTTGAGGATGCGATAGAGGTAGCGCCGGCCGGTGGCCGAGAAGCGGGCGTGCCAGTCGGGGGCGGCCTCGATGCAGTCCAACACGGCCACCGCCTCCTCGACCATGTGGGCGTTGAGGGCGTTCATCACCGTTTTCGCCGGCCACGCCTTTTCGAGATCGACGCCGATGACCTGACCGGTGGCGTGGACGCCGGTGTCGGTGCGGCCGGCGGCGGCGATGCGCACCGTCTCGCCGCAGAAGGCGGTGATGGCCCGCTCGACCGCGCCCTGCACCGTCGGCTGGTCGGTCTGGGCCTGAAAGCCGTTGTAGCCCGAGCCGTCGTACTCGAGCGTCAGGCGATACCGGGGCATGGTTCCGCCTCCCTATAGCTCGCCGCGCGGCGGCTCGCTGCTTGAGGGAGGCAGAACCGTCCCGGCCGGGATGGCGAAGCCGCGCAGCATCTCCTCGGCCGGCTGGGCCGCCTTGCCGGGCCGCTGCACGGTCAGCAGGCGCACGACGCCGTCGCCGCAGGCCACGCGCAGGCCGCCGTCCAGAACCTCGCCCGGTTCGCCCTCGCCCGGCCCGGAGACACGCGACATCAGGGCCTTGATCCGCACCGGGCCTTCGGGACCGGGGGCCTCGAACCAGGCGCCGGGGAAGGGCGACAGGCCGCGGATGTGGCAGTCGATCTCCACCGCCGGCCGGGTCCAGTCGATGCGGGCCTCGGCCGGGGTGATCTTCTTCGCATAGGTCGGTTCGCCGGTCTGGGGCGCGCCCTCGACGGCGCCGCGCTCGATGGCGGCGAGGGCGCGGGGCCACAGGCTGGCGCCGGTGTGCGACATGCGCCCGGACAGGGTCGCCGCCGTGTCGTCGGGGCGGATGTCCATCACCTCGGACAGCAGGATCGGCCCCTCGTCGAGGCCCTCGGACATGCGCATGATCTGGACGCCGGTCTGGCGGTCGCCGGCCATGATGGCGCGCTGGATCGGGGCCGCCCCGCGCCAGCGCGGCAGCAGGGAGCCGTGCAGGTTGAAACAGCCCAGACGGGGCGCCTCCAGCACCTCGGCCTTGAGGATCTGGCCGTAGGCGACGACGCAGGCGGCGTCGACCTCGAGGCTGCGGAAGTCAACGATGGCTTCGGGGGCCTTCATCGAGGCGGGCGTGAAGACCGGCAGCCCCATGGTCTCGGCGAAGGCGTGCACCGGCGAGGGCGTCAGCTTCTGGCCCCGGCCGCGCGGCTTCGGCGGCTGGCTGTAGACGGCCACGACCTCATGGCCGCTGGCGAGCAGCTCGGCCAGCGAGGGCACGGCGAAGTCGGGAGTTCCCATGAAGGCGAGGCGCATGGGAAGCGGTGTGCCCCAGACGCCGCCCGGGAACAAGGCGAGCGCGGAGAGCCGATAAGGCCGACGGGCCGCCGACGCCGCACCACTCAAGGTTTTCACCGGTCACGGCGTTTGGCCGTTCGGTTCACGCCCCCGACCGGCGCGGCTGCACCTTGATCAGGCCCGTGCGGCGGGGGGCGGGGCGATGGCGACGTCCCCCCCGTGATCAGAAACACACAAACGTGAGTTGCATGCAGGAGGCCTCCGCCGGCAACTGAACGAGCAGCGTTTTTGCTGTTGGAGGGATCGATATGAAGATTGCAACTGTCTGGAAGGCCTCAGCTCTCGCCCTCGCCCTGGTGGCTGGATCGACCAGCCCGGCGAGCGCTCACGGCGACATCCGTTACGAGAACAAGTTCTTTGACGAGTGGGGCAATCACGTAGGGAGCGAAATCACCTTCTGTGACGGCCACTACGGCACTTGGGGCTATCTCTCCCCCTACGTCGACTTCGTGGTCAACGAGTGCCCGGGCGACTAGCAGGGACGCGACGGGCGGCTCCGCAAGGAGCCGCCCTCTTGCGATCCCGGGGGCGAACCCGAGTATGACGCAATGGATCAGGATGGAAACGCGGGCGAGTCCGCAAGCGTCAGTCGAAGCGCGTGAAGACGCCGCCGCCCTCGTCCCATTCGCCGCCGGCGTCCAGCGCGTCGTCGAAGCTGAGCAGGCGGTCGATCAGCATGCCGGCGACCACGCCGACGGCGGCGACGGCGAGCAGGGAGACGACGCTGGCCACGCCGACCTTCTCGTTGCGGGTCAGGCGGCGGCGGCCGGAGGGGTCGACGATGCGGTCGCGGTTGCGCTTGAGACGGGCCATCAGGCGGCCATCCTCGCGGCCTTCCGGACCTTGGCCACGGCGCGCTCGCGCTTCAGGCGGGACAGGTGGTCGATGAACAGCACGCCCTCGAGGTGGTCCATCTCGTGCTGGATGCAGACGGCGTAGAGGCCGTCGCACTCTTCCTCGACGGTCTGGCCGGCGTAGTCCTGATAGCGGATGCGGACCCGGGCCGGGCGTTCGACGGCGTCGAAGACGTCGGGCACCGAGAGGCAGCCTTCCTCGTACTGGAACAGTTCGTCGGAGGCCCACAGGATCTCGGGATTGACGAAATAGCGCGGATTGCGGCGGGCCTGTTCGAAGGCGGCGCGGGCCTCGTCCGAGGCGTCCTCGCCCGGCTCCTCGACGCCCTCGCGGTCGCCGAGGTCCATGACGATGACCCGGCGCACGTCGCCGATCTGGACGGCGGCCAGGCCGATGCCGGGCGCGGCGTACATGGTCTCCAGCATGTCGTCCATCAGGGCGCGCAGCTCGTCCGTCACCGGCCCTTCGACCGGGCGGGAGACCTGCTTCAGCACCGCCACGTCGGCGGCGTTGTCGATGGTGAGGATGCGACGGATGGCCATGGCCGGGAGGTAGGCGGAGACAGGCGAAAGGTCAAGATTTCCGAGTGTTCCGCTCGGTTATGTCGCGGACCCCGGCAGCGC
>JAAXIW010000276.1 GCA_012270135.1 Brevundimonas sp.
GCCAAGGTCTCGACCAAGCTGGACCTGCTGAAGAATCTGGTCGGCCGGCTGGACCGGCTGGCCATCGGCGGCGGCATGGCCAACACCTTCCTGTTCGCCCAGGGCGTCGATATCGGCGGCTCGCTGGCCGAGCGCGACATGGCCGACACCGCCCGCGACATCCTCGCCGAAGCCGAAGCGAAGGGCTGCGAGATCCTGCTGCCGATCGATGTGGTGGTGGCGACCGAGGTCAAGCCGGGCGCCGAGAGCCGCACCGTGCTGGCGCGCGAGGAGATCGGCGACGACGAGAAGATCCTCGACGCCGGCCCGCTGACGGTCGAGAAGCTGGTCAAGGCCATGGCCCTGTCGCGCACCCTGATCTGGAACGGGCCGCTGGGCGTGTTCGAGATTCCGCCGTTCGACGCCGCCACCGTCAAGGCGGCGCAGGCGGCCGGGCAACTGGCCAAGACGGGCGCGATCGTCGCGGTCGCCGGCGGCGGCGATACCGTGGCGGCGCTGAGCCATGCGGGCGTGGTCGAGCAAATGACCTTCGTCTCGACCGCGGGGGGCGCCTTCCTGGAGTGGATGGAAGGCAAGCCCCTGCCCGGCGTCGAGGCGCTGCGGGCCTGACTTCACCGAACAGGGTTCCATTCCCCACTCCCCTTGCCTAGTCTGATCCCGCCCGCGCGGGAGCGAGCCGCGCATCCCGGGGGAGAGCGGCATGACGGACGACACAGCGGCCCAAGGCTTTGTGGAAATCGCCCGCCCCGCCCCTCGTGGCGCCGGCGCGGGACTCATGACGGGAATCGGCGTCCTCGGCTTCATCGCCGCCCTTGTGCTGATGATGCTGCTATTCGGCGCCGGCATGGGGATATCCGAGGGAGACCGGGGCCTGCTCGGGATCGCCTTGATAGCGGCCGGCGCCGTCTCCGCCGTCTGGACCTTCGGCTTCCTGTGGCGCTGGGGGATGCAACGCACACGACAGGAAACCATCCGGCGCATGCTGCCGGGCTTCACCGGCCGGACTATCCCGGTCGGAGGCCTCGTCTCCGGCCCGAAGGCCGCCGGAGAGCTGGAGGGCCGCTACCTGTTGGCCGTCGGGGCCGACGCCTTTCTTGTGTTGCGTCATTTCCAGGATCCGGCCCGGTTCGATCCGCTGCGCGGCTGGATGGTGGGCCAGATGATCAATGTCTACGGCCCGGACTGCGCCGCCACGCCCCGCCCGCTGTTGATCCCCTTCTCCGCCATTGAGGATGTGCGGCTGCGCACCGTCGGCGACGACGAACTGAAACAGGGCGCCTTCGGCCGGGCGGTGGCGCATGGGCTGGCCTCCGCGGCGCTGGACGCGATGGTCGGCGCCCGATCCCTGGCGGACAGGGACGCGGCCTTCGTCGAGATCGCGATGAAAGACGGCCAGTCGATCGTCTTCGGCGCGCCCAGCCGCACGCCGGCGTCGCTCGTCTCGGCCCTGGCCCGCACGGCCGACGGGCGCGCCGGTCGCGGCTCGGACGACGCCGCCTTCAGCCAGGTCGCGGGCGACACCGTGATCCAGTTGCTGGAACGGTCCGGGCAGCTGGAGTCGCCCGCCGACGGCTGGAGCGACTTCCTCGCCGGTCTGAAGCCCGAGGGCCATCGCGCCCGCGCCTTCGCAGCCCTGGCCGTGCTTCGGCTGCGTCAGGAGATGGGGCTCGCGGGTCCGCGCCGTGTGAGCCCCGCCGCGGCTCTGACCGCCGCGATCGCGGAGATCGCTCCGACCCGCGCCGCCGATCGGGAGCGCGTGGCGATGGCGGCGCGTCGCCGGCTGGACGAAGCCCTGCTGGCCGCCGATCCGCCGCCGTCCGAAGACGACCGCGTGGCCGCTCTCGCGGAGCTGGACGCCCGCACCCGGGACTGGATGGCCGAGCCCCTGTCGGCCCGGCCGAGCCGTTTCGGCCACCGCGTGCGGCTGGGCGTCTGGGCGGTCGTCGTCGCGACGCTCGCCCTGCTCGCCCTGGCGATCGACGCGGGATTGAGGACCGCCGGACGGCTTGAGGTCACCACAGCAGCTTCCCTCATCCTGATCGCCCTCGCCGCCGTCGTCGGGGTCAATCTGTTCGCCCGGCGCAGCGGCTGGCTGACGGCCGGCTGGCGCAGCGCGGTGACCTTCGTCGTCGCCCTGGGCCTGATGATGTCGGTGGTGCCCGAGAGCGCCTTCGCCGACGGCGCCGGCCGGTCTGTGGCGCGCATGGCCGCCGCGCCCTTCGCCCTGATCGCACCCGCCCGCGCCACGCCGGCGACGACCGAGCCGACGCCAGCGGAAGCGGCCGAAGCGGCCCGCCTCGCCGAAGCCGCCAGAGCCGAGGCCGACGCGGCCGAGCGCGCGCGTCAGGCGGCCGAGGCCGAACAGGCCCGGATACAAGCGGCGGAAGCCGTGGTGCGCTCGGTCTATGATGACGGCCGGGATCTCGGCGACAGCCCGACTGTCCTCGCGCGCTGGATGGCCCCCGCCCTTCGCCGCGACGTTCTGCGCGTTCGCGATCTGGAGAGACAGGTCGACTTCCCCCTGATCGACTTCGACCCGATCAGCGACGGCCAGGACTCCGACCTGAGCGCCTTCTCCTACGAGACCCGGCTCACCGGCGACGGGGCCGAGACCATCGCCCGCTTCCGCAATTTCGGAGAACCCGTGCGGCTGACCTACAGCCTCGTGGAGACCTCCGACGGCTGGCGCGTGGCCGATATCAGCAAGACCGGCCCCACCCGCGAGGAGGGCTGGAGGCTGAGCGAAATACTGCGCTACGTGATCGCAGAGGCGCAGATCGCCTTGGACCAGCAGAACTGACCGAGCCCGGACGCTCCGCCGCCGCCTGCGCCGTCCAGACCTGACGTGGCGCTCCGGTCACGGGCGGCCGCAGACCGCCGTCCGTGACTGTAACATAGCGTGACTTCGCTCCGTCGCGGGACTAAAGCACCGCCCAACACACGGACTCGAGGGAGGCTTCAATGGATCTGGCGGCGCTCAACGCGGTGGCTGAGGCGATGGTCACGCCCGGCAAGGGCATTCTGGCGGCCGACGAGTCCACGGGCACCATCAAGAAGCGCTTCGACGCCATCGGGGTCGAAAACACCGAGGAGAATCGCCGCGACTATCGCGAGTGCCTGTTCCGCTCGGAGCAGACGATGCGCGAGCACATCTCGGGCGTGATCCTGTTCGAGGAAACCCTGTACCAGGACGCCAAAGACGGCACGCCGCTGGTCGACATCATCAAGGCGGCCGGCTCGATCCCCGGGATCAAGGTCGACAAGGGCGCGACCAAGATGGCCGGCTTCCCGGGCGAGACCGCGACCAAGGGTCTGGATGGCCTGTCCAAGCGCCTGCGCGCCCACTACGAGCGCGGCGCGCGGTTCGCCAAATGGCGCGGCGTGATCGACATCGCGGACGGCATTCCGACCTGGGGCGCAATCAAGACCAACGCCCACGCTCTCGCCCGTTACGCGCGCATCTGTCAGCAGGAGCAGATCGTGCCGATCGTCGAGCCGGAAGTGCTGATGGACGGATCGCACGACATCGCCCGCTGCGACGAGGTCACGCGTCAGGTGCTGCAGACGGTGTTCAACGAATTGTACGAACAGCGGGTCGCCCTCGAGGGCATCATCCTCAAGCCCAACATGGTCATCTCGGGCAAGGGCAGCGTTCGTCAGGCGACCGTGCAGGAAGTGGCCGAGCGCACGATCGCCGCGCTGAAGGCGACCGTGCCGTCATCGGTGCCGGGCATCGCCTATCTGTCGGGCGGTCAGACCGACGAACAGGCCACCGCCCATCTCGACGCCATGAACCGCATCGGCGGCTTCCCGTGGAAGATGACCTTCTCGTACGGCCGCGCGCTTCAGGCCGCGCCGCAGCGGGCCTGGGGCGGCAAGGCCGAGAACGCCGTGGCCTGCCAGTCCGCCTTCCACCACCGCGCCCGCATGAACGGGCTGGCCTCGCTGGGTCAGTGGGAGAAGAAGCTGGAGAAGAAGGCGGCGTAAGCCGTCACCAGCTGCCGTACTGGTCCCGGAAGCGCCAGCGGACGTCGCGAACGTCCCGCTCGGCGTCATCGATCTCCTCCTGGGCGCGGCGCCAGTCGCGCTCGGTGTCGGCCCGTTCCCGACGGATCTCGGCGATGCGTTTGCGGATCTCTTCCCGCTGGGCCTCGGTAAGCCCGTCGGCCCGGGCCTCGGCCTGTTTGGCGATGATCTTCTCGTCCAGCTCCTCCAGCCGCGCGCCGAGGCTGTCGACGCGGCTGCGGGCATTGGACAGCGCCTGTTCGACTTCGTGCACGATCTGGCCGTCGCGGTAGCCGTAAGTGAAGTCCGCTTCCAACTCCGTTGGGCAGACGCCGGCGTAGCCGGAGCCGGTGCGCCCGGCCTCGAAGCCCCTTTCGGGCGTGCAGTAGTGCATCAGGCCCTCCCGCCGACCGTCCGCGTAAGCGGCGGCGTCCGGCACGACGCCGTGCTCGGCGCAGGCCCTGGCGTGGTCGTCCAGCCGACTCATGGTCAGGCCTTGCTGGCCGTCGGAATAGCCCTGACCGGACCAGTCGCCGGCCAGGCATTGTTCCGCGCTCATGGTCGCGCAGCTGCCGAGCGCGAGGAGGGCTCCCCCCGCCGCCGCGACGATGGACAATCTCATGGCCTCCCCCCGTATACCCGCGTTCATCATGGCGGATAACGGTCCGACAGCCAAGGTTCGGCCCTTGCCCGGAGTCCGATGGAGCGTGCTAGATCGACCACCGCCCGATCCGGCGCTGGAGCACGCGGTGTCCGAGGACCCCTTTATCGAAGACGATGACGCTGTGGCCCTGGAGGCCAGGCTCCCTGAGGGCGGCGTCCGGCTGGACAAGGCGCTGGCCAAGATTTTTCCCGATCTATCACGGGCCCGCCTGCAAGCCTTGTTGGCGGAAGGTGCAGTGCGGCTCGACGGGCGGGTCGTATCCGGAGGGTCCGCAAAGGCCCGACCAGGCGCATACACAATCGTCCTGCCGCCGGTGGCGTCGGCTGTTCCGCTTCCCGAGGCCATTCCGCTGACCGTCCTGTTCGAGGACGGTGATCTGATTGTCGTGGACAAGGCTGCGGGCATGGCCGTGCATCCCGCGCCGGGCTGCGAGACCGGCACTCTGGTCAACGCCCTTCTGGCGCATTGCGGCGCCTCGCTCTCGGGGATCGGCGGCGTGGCCCGCCCGGGCATTGTGCACCGGCTCGACAAGGACACGTCAGGGGTGATGGTCGCGGCCAAGTCCGACCGGGCCCATGCCGGCCTGTCGAGCCTGTTCGCAGCTCACGACATCGATCGCACCTATATCGCCCTGACGCGGGGCGCGCCCAGCCCGGCGAAAGGGCGGATCGAAACGCTGATCGGACGCTCGTCCTCCGACCGCAAGAAGATGGCGGTGCTTCGGAGCGGCGGCCGCAGCGCCGTCACCGACTATCGGGTGGAGCGCATATTCGGGCTTCCCGCCAAGGCCGGCGGCGCGCCGATGGCCGCGCGCGTGGCCTGCACGCTTCAGACCGGGCGCACCCATCAAATCCGGGTGCACCTCGCCTCGAAGGGCGCGCCTATCCTAGGGGACCCTGTCTACGGCTCCGGGAGCCCCGCCGCGGCGGTCCGCGCAGCCGTCGCCGAAGCGGGATTAGCGCGACAGGCCCTGCATGCTGCGGTGCTCGGCTTTGTGCATCCGGTCACCGGTGAGCCTCTACGCTTCGACAAGCCGCCGCCACCCGATATGGCGCGACTGGAGCGGCTGCTCGAAGCGCTGTGAATTTCCAGGATCGGGACGGGAATCCCCATGACCGTACCCAGCATTCGTGACAACACAGAAGCCCACCGCTACGAACCGCCGGTCGGTACAGAACTTGCGGTGGTCACCTGCAATCTGACCGGCCAGAACCTGATGATCACCGAAACCCTGGCGCCCGAGGCGTTCGAAGGACAGGGGATCGCCAGCCGGCTGGCGGAGCCTGTGGTGGGAGACGCTCGGGATCGCGGTTTGATGACCCTGCCGGTGTGTCCGTTCTTCTCGGCCTACCTGCAGAAACACCCCGAACATGCCGACGTCGTCCATCCGACATACCGCCAGATTCCCGGTCTCGCTTGGTCCGTCTTGATTAAAGACGCACTCTCCGTTATACCGGCACTCATTCGGTGCAGTGGCGCCGGGGCAACGGTCACGCTTTCGTGTGACGATCCGCCTCTGACAAATGCGGAAACCCGATCCTATTTCACCGGTTGAGGGGCGAGGCGTCGGCGCACATCGGGTGGCCGTCTCCGCAGAGCCCGCTCGTTTTCACGGTCGGAGGGACCAGATGGCTGTAGCTAGATCGCTCGCGGTGATGTCGCCTGAACAGGGACTGTCGCGATACCTGACTGAAATCCGCAAATTTCCGATGCTGGCGAAGGACGAGGAGTTCATGCTCGCCAAGCGCTGGACCGAACACCAGGATCCCGAGGCCGCACACCGCCTCGTCACCTCGCACCTGCGCCTCGTGGCCAAGATCGCCATGGGCTATCGCGGCTATGGCCTGCCGATCG
>JAAXIW010000150.1 GCA_012270135.1 Brevundimonas sp.
CGGCCACCAGCGAATCGTCCCGCTCACGATCTCGGGCAGGACGCGCCGCTTCTGTTCCTCGGTGCCGAACTGCAGCAGCGCCGGCCCCAGCATCCACACCCCGAAACTGGCCAGCGGCGCCTGGGCGTCGATGCGGCGCATCTCCGAGGCCAGCACCTTGGCCTCTTCGCGGCTCAGCCCGCCGCCCCCGTATTCCGTCGGCCACTCCGGCGCGGTCCAGCCCCGCGCCCCCATCCTGTCCAGCCAGGTCTTGTGCGCCGGCGTCGGGAAGACGGCGTTGCGCCCGCCCCACACCCGGTCCTCGTCGCTCTTCACCGGCCCGCGGCATTCCGCCGGGCAGTTCGCCTCCAGCCACGCCCGCGTCTCCGCGCGGAAGGTCTCAAGATCGGTCATTCGCGCCTCCGTCGCCGCGACGTTAGCAGCGATTCAGCGGTGACGTAGCGTCAGCGTCTCAGTGTTGGACCGGATCAATCTCGGCGACGACAACTCCGTCGCTACTGCAGAGCCCGAGAAACACGTCTCCGGCTGCGATGTCTCTCCGATAGGTGCCTTTCACCCGGACAAGCTGCCCATCCCGAGTAAAGGCGGCTTCCCGATCAACGCTTCCCAGATCCAGAGAGATGCAATCCGCGCTCTCAGTCCGGCGAGTCCGACTAACCTCGTAGAGATGCCGGCGCTCGGAGCCCACGCCCAATCGTCCAGTCAAGGAGACTTCCGCACTGTCCTCAAAGGTGCCTCGGTCAGGCCAAAGGTAGTCTGACGCTGGAACATTAGCGCAGCCGATCAGCGGCAACACCGCGAGGCCCGCCAGAATGGCCTTTATGAGATTCATTTTCCGCCCGGCAGGAACGGCGAGAAGGTGATCACCGTGAAGGTGTCGCGGATGTGCGGCCGCGTCTGCACCGACTTCGTCACGAAGGTGCCGATGTCCATCTCCTTGGGCAGCTGGAACTTGGCCAGCAGGTCATACTGGCCCGAGGTCGAATAGACCTCCGAGACGTGCTCGACGTTGTCGACGATGTCCGCCGCCACGTCGTTGGCGTGGCCCAGCTCGCATTTGATGAAGACGAAGATGGCGGTCATCATGGCGGCGCGTCCGAGGCAATGGGCAGTAGGCAATAGGCAGTAGGACTTTCGCGCCGGATCGTCGAGCCGCGGCTCGCAGGGACCGCCGCCAATTATCGACTGCCCACTGCCTACTGCCTACTGCCTCTCCCTGACGGAGCGATCGCACTGGACCTCGAGGCCGAATACAACAACCGCGCCCGCGTGCCCGGCCACCCGGCGGTCATGCGGCGCTGGCGCGAGACCGCCGAGGCCGCCCGGGCGGCCCATCCGCCGCGCGAGATCGCCTACGGCCCCGGCGAGCGCGAGGTCATGGACCTGTTCTCCGCCGGAGATGACGCCCCCGTCGCCGTCTTCCTGCACGGCGGCTACTGGCAGGCGCTGGACAAGGGATGGTTCTCCGGACTCGGCCCGGCGCTGCTGGCCCGCGGCGTCGGCCTCGCCGTCCCCTCCTACGACCTCGCCCCCGCCGTCCGTCTGGGGACCATCCTCAAACAGGTCCGCGCCGCCGTGGACCTTGTCCGCGACCGCAACGGCGGCAAACGCCCCGTCGTCTTCGGCCATTCCGCCGGCGGCCATATGTCAGCCTGCATGCTCAGCGAGGCCCGCGCCTCCGCCGCCGTGGCCATCAGCGGCGTCTTCGACCTCGCGCCCCTGATCCCGACCTCGCTCAACGTCGCCCTGCGGCTCGAGGCGGCCGAGGCCGCCGCCCTGTCGCCGATTCACTGGCCCGTCCCCGACGGCTCCACCCCCGGCGGCACCATCCTCGACTGCCTCGTCGGCGCCGACGAAAGCCCGGAGTTCCAGCGCCAGTCGAGGATGATGGCCGACCTCTGGGGGGCCAAGGGCGTCGAGACCCGCTACGAAGCTCTCCCCGGCCTCAACCATTTCACCGTGCTGGACCCGCTGTTCGACAGGGACAGCGACCTGGTGGCGCGGATCGTGGACTTGGTGAAGGGGCCGAGAAACACGGCGTGACGACGGCGATCTTGACGTCCGCCCCCGCTCAGCCGAGTCAGGAGCGAACACGGAGCCCGATATGCGCCACGACCGCCTCGCCGTCCTCACCGCCCTCGAAGCGCAGGGCGTGGCCCCCGTCTTCTATCACGCCGATCCGGACGTCTGCCTGAACGTCATCCGCGCCTGCGCCCGGGGCGGCGCGCCCGTCATCGAGTTCACCAACCGGGGCGACTTCGCCGTCGATCTGTTCGGCGACCTCGTCCGCGAGCTTCAGAAGACCGACCCCGACATCATCCTCGGCATCGGCTCGGTCATCGACGCCCCGACGGCCGCCCTCTACCTCAATCGCGGCGCCCGTTTCGTGGTCAGCCCCTGCCTCGTCCCCGAGGTCGCCCGCGTCTGCAACCGGCGAATGGCCGCCTATTTCCCCGGATGCGGCTCAGTCACCGAGATCGGCCAGGCCCACGAACTGGGCTGCGACATCGTCAAGCTGTTCCCCGGCGCCAGCGTCGGCGGCCCCGACTTCGTCAAGGCCGTGCTCGGCCCCATGCCGTGGACGAAGATCATGCCCACGGGCGGCGTCGACCCCGACGAAGCCTCGATCGCCAGATGGTTCGGCTCCGGCATCGTCGCCGCCGGCATGGGCTCGAAACTGATCACCGACGCGGCGGTCAAGGCCGGCGACTGGGCCGCCATCGAGGCCCAGGTGCGTCAGACGGTGGACGCGATCGCAAGGTTCCGGGCCAGATAGGGACTAGGGGCTTGGGACGTTGCCGCACCAATGGGCGATCACCCACACGCTCGGGCCGGTTCCCCTAGCCCCTGGCCCCTAGCCCCTAGTCCCTGGTCCCTAGCCCCTAGCCTCTACAGCCCCAGCGTCGGGCTGTTCAGGTCCAGTTCCGCCGCCGGAATAACCACCACGTCCGGATGCGCCGCCCGAAGGTCGTCGATGAACCTGTCGGCTTGGCCGACCACCACCACGATGGCGTCCTCCGCGCTGACGATTTCCGCCGCCTCGCGCAGGCTGTCCGGCGTGGTGGCGGAGATCTTGCCCGGATAGGTCTCGATCTCCGACAGCGGCAGGCCGTCGATCACCGCCCCGGCCAGCTGGCCGCCCAGACCGCCGGTGGTCTCCAGCGAGCGCAGGAAGCCGCCGGTGATGAAGGTCTCGCGGTTGGTCACCTCGGCGTCGGCCACAGGTTCGGCCGCCAGCCGGTCGAACTCGGCCAGAACCAGTCCGACGACCTCGGCGGCGCTCTCGTTCTTGGTCTGGGTCGAGGCGACCAGGGCGCCGCCCTCGGCCCGGGCGCCCAGCGACGAATAGGCGCCGTAGCTCAGCCCGCGCTTGGCCCGGATCTCCTGGAACAGCCGTCCGTTCTGGCCCGAGCCCATCACGGCGTTGGCCACCGCCAGCGGATAGTAGGCGTCGTCGGCCCGGCGAGGGGCGCGCACCGCCGCCGTCACCGCCGCCTGCCCCGCGCCCGGCAGATCGACCACCACCACCCGGGGACCCGTCGGCGCCCCGGCGCGCGCGCCGACCGTCGGCTTCGGAGTCGAGGGACGGTCCCACCCGCCCAGCACCTGTTCGGCCCAGGCGAAGGCCGCTTCCGGCTCCATGCCGCCGGTGACGATCACCGTGGCGTTGTCGGGCCGCCACCAGCGCTGATGGAAGGCCACGATCTCCTCGCGGGTGATCGCCTCCACCGACTCCGGCGTGCCCGAGCTCGGCGCGCCATAGGGAGCCGCCCCATAGACCAGCCGGTTCAGCACCAGCGAGGCCAGCGGCCCCGGCTGGCTCAGATTGACGCGCAGGCCGTTGACCGCCTGGGTGCGGCTGCGCGCCACCTCGGCCTCGACGAAGTCGGGCCGCTGCACGACATCGGCCAGCACCGCGCCCACCTCGCTCGCCGCCGCGCTGGGGGCGGAGACGAACAACTGGGTGGCGTCGGCGCCCGCGCCCCCGCCGACATTGGCGCCCAGCGCCTCCAGCGTCCGGGCGATCTCCGGGGCCGAGCGTCCGCCCGCGCCCTGGGTGGCGAGGGCGGCCGTCATCGTCGCCAGACCCGGCCGGTCGGACGGATCGGCGGCGGCGCCGCCGCCGAGCACGAGCTGGGCGTTCATGATCGGCAGGTCGGTCGCCTTGGCGGCGGCGCTCCGCAGTCCGTTCGGCAGGACGCGCTCCGCGACCGTGGGCGCGGCGATCGCCCGCGCCTCGCCCAGCGCCGGCGGCGCCATGCGCTGATCCTCGGGCAGCAGTTCATTGGGGGGCAGGATCGCCGGCGGCACGGTGACGAAGGTCGGGACCGGAGCCGGATTTCGCCAGCTGTCCTCGGGCACGCCTTCGGGCCGCGCGCTCTCGTCCTGATAGCGCAGCGAGACCCGTGCCTGATCGTTCAGATACGTCCGCGCCACGCGCTGCACGTCCGCCGCCGTCACCGCCTGCACGGCGGCCAGGTTGCGGTCCGGCGCCCCAGGATCGTTCTCGCTGACGATGGCCCGGCCGAGAATGAAGGCCCGGCCCGAGGCGGTCTCGCGCTGGCGCAGTTCGCTGGCCACGATCTCCATCTTGGCCTCGGCCAGTTCCGCCGCCGTCACCGGCTCGTCGCGCATCCGCGCCAGTTCGGCGTGCAGCGCCGCCTCGACGTCGGCGATGGCCTTTCCGCGCGCCACGGTCGCCGTGGCGACGATCGTGCCGTCCTCCTCATTGCTGCTGGCGAAGAGGCCGGCGTTGGCCGCCAGCTGGCTCTCATAGACCAGCGCCTGGTGCAGCCGCGAACTGTCTCCGCGCGACAGGATGGCCGACATCACCTCCAGCGCCGCGGAGTCCGGATGGTTGGCCGGGACGCCCGGATAGATCACCCCGACCGCCGGCAGCGGAACGTTCGGCGCATAGGCGTCGACCAGCCGCGGCGCCGTGCGCGGCGTCTCCACCGGTCGTTCGAACACGGGCACCGGGCGGTCCGGATTGCGGATGTCGGCGAAATATTGGTCGACCAGCCGGTCCAGCTCGGCGGGGTCGAAATTGCCCGACACGATCATCGTCGCCGTGGCCGGCCGGTAATAGGCCTCGTGGAACGCCCGCGCGTCCTCGATCACCGCCGAATCGAGCTCTTCGATCGAGCCGATCACGCTGCGCCGGTAGATGCTCTCGTCATAGCTGTTGTCGCCGATCACGAAGCGCTGGAAGCGGCCGTAGGGCGGGGCCAGCACGCGTTGGCGCAGCTCTTCCTTGACGATCGAACGCTCGGCGTCGAATACCGCCTGGTCGACCACCGGCCGCGCCATCCGCTCGGCGTGGGTCCACAGCATCGTCTCCAGATACTGCGGCGGCACCGTCTCGTAATAGTTGGTGAAGTCCTGCCCGGTCGAGGCGTTGCGGCTGCCGCCGGCGTTCTCGACCATGGTCGAGATCTGGCCATAGGGCAGGTTGACCGTCTTGCGGCTCAGGATGTGCTCGAACAGATGGGCGAAGCCCGAGCGGCCCTCCGGGTCGTCCTTGCCGCCGACGTCGTACCAAAGCGTCACCGTCACCGTGCCGGCGGTCGGGTCCGGCATGGCGTAGACGTCCAGCCCGTTGGCCAGCTCGCGGTGGGTGTATTCCAGCGGCGGCACGGTGATCGACGCCGCGTCCTGGGCCAACGACGGCCCGGAGGCGAGCGGTGCGAGGGCCAGCAGCGAGGCCCCCAGAAGCGCGGCGGTGCGGGTCATGACGGCGGTCCCTCGGTCAGTTTCTGAACAGCGGACCGGACCCTATCAGCCGGGGCGGCGGGCCATAGTTACGACGCCGTAATGATCGCCTCGACCTCGGCCCGGGCCGGCAGCGACGGCTGCGCTCCGGGCCGCGTCGCCGCCAGCGCCCCCGCCGCACAGGCGAAGGTCAGCGCCGCCTCCGGCTCCATCCCCTCCAGCAGCGCCACGCAGATCGCCCCCACGAAGGCGTCGCCGGCCCCGGTCGCGTCGACCGCCCTGACATGCGGCGGCGTGGCCCAGGCCATCTGTACGCCGCGCTGGTACATGGGCGCCCCCCGGGCGCCCCGCGTCACCACCACCCGCCCGCCGCCGTGGTGCAGCAGGTCGCCGTAGAAGGCCGCCTCGGTCTCGTTGACCACGATCAGGTCGGCCCGCCGCAAGAGCTGGTCCGACACCGGCGCCGCCGGGGCCAGGTTGACGCAGACGAAGTCCGTGGCCCGCCCGACCGCCGCCTCGACCGTCTCGACCGGAAGCTCCAGCTGGGCGATCAGCGGCCCCTCGATCCGCGCCGGCAGCTGTTCCGGCGTCACCAAATGGTTGGCTCCCGCCGCGACGACGATCTGGTTCTCGCCGTCGGGATCGACCGCGATCAGGGCCACGCCCGTCGGCGCCGCCGGATCGACCTCGACCTCCGACAGCTCGACTCCCCCGGCGTCCAGCAGGGCCACGGCCTCGCCGGCCATGGCGGCGGCGCCGACCCGTCCGATCAGGCAGACCTCGGCCCCCAGCCGCCG
>JAAXIW010000294.1:0-3919 GCA_012270135.1 Brevundimonas sp.
GGCCGTGCCGCCCGATCTTCCGCGTCCCCTCATCGTCGCAGATCGCCCCCGCCCCGGGCGGCACGGCCAGCGCCGCCGGCAGCACCAGCCACGGCTCGGCGCCGGTCAGGTCTGCGGAGGAGGGGAGGGTGGAGACGTTCACCGCCCGTAGATAGCCGCTCCCGTCCCGAAACGGAACGGGAACATCGGTTCAGATGGCGTTGACCGGCAGCTTCAGGAACCGCTTGCCAGAGGCCTCCGGCGGCGGCAGGTCGCCGGCGCGGATGTTCACCTGCAGCGAGGGCAGGATCAGCTTCGGCTTGCCCAGCACCGCGTCGCGCGCATTGCGGCGGGCGACGAAGTCCGCCTCGCTGACTCCGCCGCCGACATGGATGTTGGCCCGGCGCTCCTCGCCCACGGTCGTTTCCCAGACGAAGTCGGTGCGGCCGGTTTCCGGCAGATAGTCGTGGCCGACGAACAGTCGCGTCTCGTCCGGCAGCGCCAGGATGCGCTGGATCGAGCGGTACAGGGTCGCCGCGTCGCCGCCGGGGAAGTCGGCCCGGGCGGTGCCGTAGTCGGGCATGAACAGGGTATCGCCGACGAACACCGCGTCGCCGATGTGATAGCTCACGCACGCGGGCGTGTGGCCGGGCGTGTGGATCACCTCCGCCTCCAGCCCGCCGATGGCGAAGCGCTCGCCGTCGGCGAACAGGTGGTCGAACACGGCGCCGTCGTCGGTCACGTCCGTGGCGTCGAACAGCTGGCCGAAGACCTTCTGCACCTCGGTGATGCGCCCGCCGATGCCGATGGCCGCGCCGGTCTGCTCTCGGATGTAGTGCGCCGCGGACAGGTGGTCGGCGTGGGCGTGGGTCTCCAGCACCCGGGTCACGCTCAGGCCCTGGGCCGCCGCGGCGGCCAGGATGTCGTCCGCGCTGGCGGTCGAGGTGCAGGCGGATGCCGGATCGTAGTCCAGCACGGGATCGATGACGGCGGCGACGCCCGAGGCGGGATCGCTCACCAGATAGCTGATGGTGTTGGTGGCCCTGTCGAAGAAGGCCTGGATGGTCGGGCTCATGATGCGCCTCCGTGGCTGTTGGCGACAACATATTAGGTATTGCTAAATTAGCAAGTCTGCATATATTCCGGCCCATGATCGACCTGAACTCCATCGACTTCGCCCGGTTCGAGGCCAGCGCTACTCGCGCGGCGGCCCTGCTCAAGGCCCTGTCCAACGAAAGGCGCCTGATGATCCTGTGCCAGCTCGGGGACCGGGAACTGCAGGTCGGGGCGCTGCTGCCGTTGGTCGGCCTGTCGCAGTCCGCCCTGTCCCAGCATCTGGCCCTGCTGCGCGAGGAAGGTCTCGTCGCCGCGCGCCGCGAGGGCCAGGCCGTCTTCTACCGCATCGCCGATCCGGCCGCCGTCCGCGTGATCGCCACCCTGGCCGAAATCTACTGTCCCCCTTCCCCGGAGTAAGCCCATGACCGCCGTTCTCACCCCGCTTTCGCCCCGCGACGTCGCCGCCCGCCTCACGGCCGGCCGGGCTGTTCTCGTCGACATCCGCGAGCCGGACGAGTTCGCCCGCGAACACCTGCCGGGCGCCGTCTCGGCGCCGCTGTCCGCCTTCGAGCAGGCCCACCTCGGGGTCACGCCCGGGCGTGATGTCATCTTCATGTGCCGCAGCGGCGCGCGCACCGACTTCAACTGCGACCGCCTGGCGGCCCGCGTCGACGGCCCGGCCTATGTGCTGGAGGGCGGCCTCAACGGCTGGAAAGCCGCGGACCTTCCGGCCGAGGTCGACCGCAAGGCGCCGCTGGAGATCATGCGGCAGGTCCAGATCGCCGCCGGCGGCCTCGCCCTGCTCGGCGCCGTTCTGGCCTGGCTGGTCCATCCAGGCTTCATCGCCCTGTCCGGCTTCGTCGGCGCGGGTCTGCTCTTCGCCGGCGTCAGCGGCTTCTGCGGCATGGCCCGGGTGCTGGCCGTCATGCCGTGGAACCGGACGCGCGCGGCCTGACGTCATGGACCCGATGCTGTGGACATGGAGCGCGGCGGCGCTCAGCGGCGCCGTGGTCGGCCTGTTCCTCGCCGTCTTCGGCGGCGGGGGATCGGTGCTGGCCGCCCCGCTTCTGCTCTACTTCGTCGGGATCGGCGATCCGCACGTCGCCATCGGCACCTCGGCCGCCGGCGTGGCGCTGAACGCGATCACAGGTCTCACCGGCCACGCCCGCGCCGGACGGGTCAAATGGCCGTGCGCCAGCCTGTTCGCCGTCACCGACGTGCTGGGCGCCCTGGCCGGATCGAGCCTCGCCAAACGGATCGACGGTCAGAGCCTGCTGCTGTTCTTCGCCCTCGCCATGGTGCTGATCGCCCTGTCGATGCTGCGCAAGCCGCGCAATGAGGGAGACCCCTCGATCCGGTTGGACCGCCGCCTGACCCTGCGGCTGGCTCCGATGGGGCTCGGCGCCGGCTTCGCCGCCGGCTTCTTCGGCATCGGCGGCGGCTTCCTGATCGTGCCCGGCCTTATGGCGGCGACCGGCATGACCCTGATGCACGCCCAGGCGTCGTCCCTGCTCAGCGTGGCGGTGTTCGGCGCTTCGACGTCGGCCAACTATGCGGCTTCGGGTCTCGTCGACTGGCCGATCGTCGCCGCCATGGTCGCCGGCGGCGCCGCCGGGACCGCCCTCGGCCTGCCGGTCGCCCGGCACCTTGGCGAGCGCGCCGCCCTGGGCCGCCGCCTCTTCGCCGGCCTCATCATCCTGGTGGCGATCTACGTCGCCGTCCGCGCTCTTGGCGGGTGAAACGGAACGGGAACATCCGATTGCCGCATCGCTCGTCCCGTGGTATATGGCCATAGAGTATAGCCATAATGGAGGGCGGCATGACCTGGAGCCTCGCCAGGGCAAAGGACAACCTGTCCGAAGTCATCCGCCGGTCCCGCACGGAGGGGCCGCAGGAAATCTCCATCCACGGCCAGGACGCGGCCGTGGTGCTCTCGGCCGAGGATTTTCGACGCCTCAAGGATCCCCGCGCCTCGCGCGACTTCAAGGACTGGCTCCTCAGCGGCCCTTCGCTTGAGGGCGTCGATCTGAACCGCGATCGGCGTCCGTCGCGCGAGATCGATCCCTTCTGATGTTCCTGCTCGACACCAATGCGATCAGCGAGCCCAAGCGCGCCCGGCCGGATCCGGCTCTGATGTCCTGGCTGGGAGACCAGCTGCCGACCGATCTGCATCTGAGCGTCATCTCGGTGGGCGAACTCCGGCGCGGGATCGTCCGACTTGAGCCGGGCCGACGCCGGGACGACCTCGATTACTGGCTGGCCCAACTGATCCTCCGTTTCGACGATCGCATCCTTCCCATCGACCTGGATGTGACCGAACGCTGGGCGACCCTGGCCGAGGCGCAGCGCGCCGCCGGGGGAGCCGCCGACCTGACCGACGAGCTGATCGCTGCGACCGCCCATGTGCACGGGCTAACGATCGTCACCCGCAACGTCCGGCATTTCGAGCACACCGGCTGCCGGGTGCTGTCGCCGTGGGGCAAGTCATGAAGCGGCGTCGTATCGGCTGCCTCTTGGGCGTGGGCGTAGCGCTCCTCCTGCTCGCCGCCTTCGTCTGGTGGTTCCTGTTCAGCGAGTTCATGGCCGTCGACCGCTGTCTCGACGCAGGCGGACGCTGGGGTGACGGCGGACCGTGTGAATACGAGCCTCGCCCGGAGTGACCAGCCTTCCTCCCCTCTTCGCCGACTGGTTCGCGTCGCGCGGCTGGGCGCCGCGCCGCCATCAGCTTGAAATGATCTCGGCGGCGCAGGCCGGCTCCCACGCCCTGCTGGTCGCCCCGACCGGCGGCGCGCTGCGCCTCGGCCAGGGTCGCCCAGCGTTCGGTGTCCGCGAAGGGGCTGGGACGCGGGCGTTGGACGCGACGGGCGCGGTCTTGGCCGGGGCG
>JAAXIW010000294.1:3929-6503 GCA_012270135.1 Brevundimonas sp.
CGGCGCCCACGCCCTGATGTTCGCCCCGACCGGCGGCGGCAAGACACTGGCCGGCTGCCTGCCCTCGCTGATCGAACTGGCCGAACGCGGTCCGAAGCCGGCGACCGGCCCCGGCTCCGGCGTCCACACCCTCTATCTCTCGCCACTCAAGGCCCTGACCACTGACGTCGAGCGCAACCTGATGACGCCGATCCGCGAGATCGGGCTCAACATCCACGTCGAGAGCCGCACCGGCGACACCAAACAGTCCAAGCGCCAGCGCCAGCGCGACTTCCCGCCCGACATCCTGCTGACCACCCCCGAACAGCTGGCCCTGTTCTGCGCCTGGGACGGCGCGCGCAGCTATTTCGCCGACCTGAAATGCGTCGTCCTCGACGAGGTCCACGCCATCTGGAGCGGCAAGCGCGGCGACCTGCTTTCGCTCGGCTTGGGCCGCCTGCAGAAATACGCCCCGGCAATGCGGCGGGTGGCGCTGTCCGCCACGGTGGACGACCCCGAGCTGATCGCTTCGTGGTTGGCGCCTTCTCCCCTCGGGGGAGAAGGTGGGCTGCGAAGCAGCTCGGATGAGGGGGCCGTTTCCGTTCGCACACCTGCCGACGATGAGCGCGAGGCCGCCAGCCCCCTCATCCGGCCCTCCGGGCCACCTTCTCCCCCGAGGGGAGAAGGAAACGCCGCCCCAACCTCCGTCGCCATCGTCCGCGGCGACCCCGGCGCCCCGCCTGTCGTCGACGTCCTCGTCTCCGAGGGTCACGGGCCGTGGGCCGGCCACACCGGCCGGCACGCCATCCCCGAGGTCTATGACGCCATCCGCCGTGCGGGCATGACCCTGATCTTCGTCAACACCCGCTGGCAGGCCGAATTCGTCTTCCAGCAGCTCTGGGCCATCAACGACGAGAACCTGCCCATCGCCCTGCACCACGGTTCGCTCGCGGCCGAGCAGCGGCGCAAGGTCGAGGCGGCCATGGCGCGGGGCGATCTGCGCGCCGTGGTCTGCACCTCGACGCTCGATCTCGGCATCGACTGGGGCGACGTCGATCTCGTCGTCCAGCTGGCCGCCCCCAAGGGGGCCTCCCGTCTGGTCCAGCGTATCGGCCGCGCCAACCACCGCCTCGACGAGCCGAGCCGCGCCCTGATGGTCCCGGCCAGCCGCTTCGAGATGCTGGAATGCCAGGCCGCCCGAGAGGCCGTGGCCGAGAACACCTTCGACTGGGAGCCGGTCCACACCGGCACCCTCGACACCCTGGCCCAGCACGTCATGGGCTGCGCCTGCTCCGAACCCTTCACGCTGGAAGAGCTCTACGCCGAGGTGACCGGCTGCGGCCCCTATCGCGGCCTGACATACGAGCAGTTCGAGGAGGTCGTCGATCTGGTCGCCACCGGCGGCTACGCCCTGCGCACCTACGAGCGCTTCGCCCGCATCGTCCGCGACCGTCAGGGCCTCTGGAAGGTGCGCAACCAGCAGACCGCCCAGCGCCACCGCATGAACGTCGGCGCCATCGTCACCGCCGCCACCCTCAACGTCCGCGTCGCCTCGCGCCGGGGCCAGCGCCTGATCGGCGGCCGCAAGGTCGGCGAGGCCGAGGAGACCTATTTCGAGCCCATGGTCCCCGGCGACACCTTCCTCTTCGCCGGTCAGGTATGGGCCTTCCAGGCCATCGCCGGCATGGACGCCCTCGTCACCCACGCCCAGGACAAGGATCCGAAGATCCCCTCGTGGGGCGGCTCGAAATTCCCCATGTCGCGCTCGCTGGCCGACCGCGTCCGCGCCATGATCGAGGACCGCGACCACTGGCGCGTCCTGCCCCCGGACGTGCAGGAGTGGCTGGAGCTGCAGGCCGAAAAGTCCGCCATCCCCGACGCCGAAACCCTGCTGGTCGAGACCTTCCCGCGCGGCTCCCGCCACTTCCTCGTCGCCTATCCCTTCGCCGGCGGCCTCGCCCACGGCACCCTGTGCATGCTGCTGACCCGCCGCCTCGACCGCCTCGGCGTCGGCCCGCTCGGCTTCGTCGTCACCGACTACTCCCTCGCCATCTGGTCGATCCGGCCGATGGACGGCCTCGACCTCGACGCCCTGTTCGAGCCCGACATGCTCGGCGACGACCTCGAAGCCTGGCTGGAGGAGAGCTGCATGCTGAAGCGCACCTTCCGCAATTGCGCCCTGATCTCCGGCTTGATCGAGAAGCGCCAGCCGGGGAACGAGAAGACCGGCCGGCAGGTGACCTTCTCGACCGACCTGATCTACGACGTGCTCCGCCGCCACCAGCCCGACCACCTGCTGCTCAAGACCGCCCGCGCCGACGCCGCCGCCGGCCTGCTCGACGTCGCCCGGCTCGGCCAGCTGCTGCAGCGCATCCAGGGCCACATCAAACACGTCCCCCTGGAGCGCCCGTCGCCCTTCTGCGTCCCCGTCCTCGTCCAGAGCGGCCGCGAGCGCGTCGGCGGCGGCCAAGCGGCCGAGATGATCCTCGACGCCTCGGCCTACGGCTTCGACGAGGCCGATCTGATCGCCGAGGTGATGGGCGAAGCCCCCGCCGAGGCGGCCCAATGAACGCCGCCCTCAGACAGGCCCTGTCC
>JAAXIW010000286.1:0-1425 GCA_012270135.1 Brevundimonas sp.
CGGGATAGAGCGACTGGTCCGGATACATGGCGCCGGCGGTGTTGGCGTCGGCGGCCACCTGCCAGCCCGACAGATAGATGGCCTTCAGCCCGGCGCGCACCATCTGCATGGCCTGGTTGCCGGTGACGGCGCCGAGGGCGTTCACGAACGGTTCGTCGTGCAGCAGCTGCCACAGACGGTTGGCCCCGCGCTCGGCGAGCGTATGGGTGATCGGCAGCGAGCCGCGCAGGCGAAGGACATCCTCCGGCGAATAGGGTCGCTCGATGCCATCGAAACGGCCCGTGGGCGACGGAACGAGGTCGGTGAAGCTGGTCATGGTCGGTCTCTGCGCGTTCGCGGCTCTCGGGCCGGGGTGACGCAGACAACAACACGCCAAAGTCGCGAATGACACAGCAATGAAGGCATCTTTGGTGTCGTTTGGTCACATTGTGACACTTGCTGTTAAGTCATTTTGTGACATCGTGGAGCGATGGAAGCGACCGCTGACCGCAAGCTGTTTCTCGGAGGCCGCCTCAAGCGGCTGCGGCGCGATCTGGCGCTGACCCAGACCGCCATGGCGCTGGATCTTGGTGTTTCTCCCAGTTATCTCAATCATATAGCGCGCAACCACCGGCCGGTGTCCGCCCAACTCCTGCTGCGCCTCGCCGACACCTACGACGTCGATCTTCGCACGTTCGGCTCCTCCGGCGGCCCGGCGACCGAGGCGGAACTGGCCGAGGCCTTCGCCGACCCCCTGTTCCAGGATCTGCCGGTTCCCCGACACGAGATCGTCCAGCTGGCCGAAGACCAACCGGCCGCCGCCGACGCCCTTCTGCGTCTGTACCGCGCCTTCGCCGACCGCCGGGCCCGCGACGCGGCCGAGGCCGACATCACCGGCGGCGCCGGCGACGCCGGCCCCGCCGACTGGGTGCGCGAGCACGTGCAGGCCCGTCGCAATCATTTCCCCGACCTCGACGCGATGGGCGAAGCCGTGGCGGAGGAAATGGACTCCGAAACGCCTGGGGAGTCGTTCGAAACCAGGGGGCGCGCCTGGCTGATGTCGCGGCACGGTCTGACTGTCCGCACCCTGCCGGCCGAGGTCATGGTCGAATGGACTCGACGCTACGACCCCCATCGCAAGCGTCTGCTGCTTTCCGAGACCCTGGGCCCCTCCTCCAGGGCCTTCGCCATCGCTTTCCAGCTGGCCCAGTCCGAGCACGGCGCCGAGCTCACCGCGCTCGTCGACGCGGCCTCGACGCCGGACGAACCGACCCGGCGGCTGCTCAAGGTCTCCCTGACCAACACCCTCGCCGCCGCGATCCTCATGCCCTACGCCGCCTTCCAGCAAGCGGCCGAGGCGACCGGCTACGATCTGGCGCGGCTTCAGGCCCGCTTCGGCGTGTCTTGGGAGCAGGCGGCGCATCGCCTGACCACCCTGTCCCGTCC
>JAAXIW010000286.1:1435-6495 GCA_012270135.1 Brevundimonas sp.
TGCCTTTCTTCCTGATGCGGGTGGATCAGGCCGGGAATATTTCGAAGCGGTTCGCCTCGGGCGCCTTCCCCTTCTCACGCTTCGGCGGCGCCTGCCCGCGTTGGCGGCTTCACAGCGCCTTCCGGACGCCCGGGCGGATCGTCACCCAGATCATCGAGACCCCGGACGGCCAACGCTGGTTCACCCTCGCCCGCACCGTCGACCGCCATGGGCACGACGCCTTCACGGAAGGGCACGACCTGGCCGTCGGCCTGGGCTGCGAACTGAAGCACGCCCATCGCCTCGTCCATGCCCGGGGACTCGACCTCGCCGCGCCCGAGGTGACCCCTATCGGACCCGCCTGCCGGCTGTGCCATCGCCACCCCTGCGCCGAGCGCGCCGCTCCGCCGGTCGGCCGGCCCCTGACGGTCGACGACTGGTCGAAATCGGTCAGCCCGTATCCCTTCTCGGTCGGCTGACGGCTACTCCAGAACGATCCGCTCCCCATCCCTCCGGTGCGGCACTCCGGCCCGGGCCAGAACAGCGGCGACGAGCCCTGCGGCATCGTCCGATCCCTCGTCCAGCAGCGTCTCGATGTCGCGACCCAGGGCCGGGTCGCCGGAAGCCTGGTCCAGCGCCGCCAGCCATTCGTCGCGGGTGAGCACGCCGTCGGCGCGGTTGGCGTCGATCAGCGGCTTCAGGAAGTCGAACCAGTCTCCGCCCGTGGCACGCTTCTGGACCGCCTCCGCCGCCAGCGAGAACACGGCCCCGCAGGCGTAGTTGGCCCGGTGTTCTCCGCGTCCTGCGGCCTCGGCCACGGGTTCGTCGGCCAGACGAACGCAGTCGTCGACCTCCTTCTGAAGTTCGGCGCGGTCATCCCAGGCCGGATCGATCGCCTTCAGGGCGCGAATGGC
The DNA here is from genome assembly GCA_012270135.1 of Brevundimonas sp. GTDB lineage: Bacteria > Pseudomonadota > Alphaproteobacteria > Caulobacterales > Caulobacteraceae > Brevundimonas. The sequence continues at coordinate 2,329 of JAAXIW010000286.1, forward strand.
CATCAAGTCGGCTCCGCCCTCCATGATCCAGGCGTCCCGGGCGCGCTCGTAGCGGACCGTCTGCCCCAGCCAGAAATGCGCGCTCTCATGGCCGATGAACCAGCGCGCGACGCCCAGCACGGGCTCCGACGGTTGCAGGACGCCTTCGCCCTCGAAGGCCATCACCACCAGGCCCGGCATGACGCTGCCGCCCATTGAAGTCTTCCCCGGCGTCGGACCGGACCAGCTCATCATGATGGTCGGATGATCGGTCTCGCCGGGGCCGAGCCGCCGGAGGTAGTAGTCGGCCACGCGAGGGGCGAAGGATTCGATGGCGTCGCCGATCCAGGCCGGCAGCTGCGGATCGGCCACCGTGGTCAGGCCGGTCCCGACGACCAGATCGGCTTCGCCGAACAGGACATAGGTATTGGCCCCGGCCTCTGTCGCCTCGGCCACGCGGCGACCCCGGAACAGGATCGGATCGTTCCGGTCGCGCCAGGTCACCATCGCCGGCCCGGCTTCCAGCGGGTAGCCGTTCAGGTCGGTGGGCACGTCGACGACGGCCTCCGGCGAGGCCATCGGGAAGCCGTCGCACTGACCGCTGGGTCCGGCTACCGCCCCGTTGGTGAACACCAGGACGCGGTAGGCGGCCTCGAGATGCTCGGTCGCGGGCGTGAAGGCGATCCTGACCTCGCGCGGCGCCGGCCCGCCGTCGGCGGCGCGCAGCACATCGTAGTTGCCGATCCGCTCCAGCACCACGCCTGGCGTCACCACCCGCCACTGCTCCAGCCGCCAGGGCTTTCGCGAGCCGCTGATCAGCGACGACCGGAAGAAGGCCCAGACGGGGGCGTCCCGATCCAACCGGTACTCCGCGGTCCAGGCATCGCCGTCGCGGGTCACCGTGACCGCTGGACCCGAGGGTGCGAGCGTTTGCTGAACGACGGGCGGTCCGGGCGACATCGCCTCGCAGGTTCCGAAAGCGAGCATCAAGGCCGTAAGGGCGGCCGATCCGGTCTTGAGCATGATGGTTATCCCCTGACGCCTCGCCCATATCGCGAACCGGCGTTCGGGGTCAGCTTAAGCTTTGGTCAGGCTTGGGCCCGATCAAGGGCGCGCCGCGCCGCATCCAGCGCCTCCGCCATGACCGTCTTCAACCGCTCGGGCGCGACGATCTGGACCTGCTCCCCCCAGGTGAACAGATGCCAGGCCAGCTCCCGCATGCCGGAGGCGCGGAAGCGCACCAGGACGCCGCCGCCGGGCTGGTCTTCCACCGTCTGGGTCGGATGCCATCGCCACGCGCGGGCCTCGTCCGCCCCCTCCGGCGACACCCTGAGCACCACATCCTCGATCTCGTCCTGATAGATGCCGAAGGACTGGCTGGCGAAGGCCTGCAGATCGAAGTCCGCCGGCGGCGAGGCGACCCCCTCCTCGCCCCGCACGGCGCTCATCCGGTCGAGGCGGAAGGTCTGGATACGGCCGCTCTCCCGGTCGGCCGCGACCAGATAGTTGGCGCGCCCGAACATCACCCCGCACGGGGCCACGCTGCGGCTGCGCGCCTCCGCGCCCGGCCGGCTGTAGATGAAGCCCAGAGGACGGCCCGCCAGCACGGCCTGACGGATCTCGGCCAGCACCGCCTCGTCAGCCGAGGGTCTGGGCCCGGCCTGAACGGCGATGGTCTCGGCCCGCACCAGCGCCTCCAGATCGGGGGCCAGCCGGTTCAGCGTGGTCGAGCGCATGGCCGACTTCAGCTTGCGTTCCAGCCCCTCCAGCGCCGCCGCCCGCCCCGGCTCGCCGCTGACCCGCAGCGCCTGCGCCGCCTTGGCCAGTTCGATCAGCTCCCCGGTCGTGGGGGCCTGTTCGAAGGCCGAAAGCCCGCCGCGGATGCGCCAGCGCTTGTTCGGCGGGTCCGACACCTCCTCCGTTTGCGGGAACAGGCTGATCACCGCGTCGCGTAGCCGCTCGGCGGTGCGACGGCCCACGTCCAGCTCGCGCTCGATCTCGCCCAGGGTCACCCCTTCGGCGCTGGCCGCCATGCGCCGCGCGAGGTCGAGAACCAGGGCCGCCTTGTCGTGTCTCATGCGGCGAGAAGAGCATACGTCCGATTTTGACGCAACGCTGCCCCATAGTCGAACCATCGACAGACGCACCGCCTCAGGAGACCCGTCATGGCCCGCCGTTTCGCCCCCAACGCCTCCATCGCCGCCTCACGCTACATGATCGTGCCCTGCGAGGCCGACGGTTGCGGCGACCTCGCCGTCATCTGGGACCGCCTGGAGGAGCAGGTGATCGACGTCATCGACGCCCGCCTGTCGGCCCGCTACGCGGAAGAGGACGCCCTCTGGGATGAAGCCCGACCGGCCTTCGATCCCTCCGAAGACTTCCGCATCGCCGCCTGATCCGCCCCCTCTGGCTTGCGGCGGCGGCTTCAGGCGGCTAGCCCTCCTCCTTCCCGGGAGGACGACGGAACCATGACGACGCAGACGGTGGATGGCGCGCAGCTGGTCAATGGCGCGCTGGCCGCATTCCAGGCCCGCGAGCGCGATGACGCCGCCTACCTGCTGGCCAAGGCCGTTCAGGCCAATCCGCCCCTTGGCGCGCGCTGGGCGTCGGTGTCGCGCCTGGCCGCCACCATCGGCGAGATCCCCCTGGCACTGACCGCCCCTCGACGGCAAGAGTCCGCGACGCCGCCTCCCGACGCCCGGCTGGCCTACGCCCAACTGCTGATCCAGAGCGGGCGAACCCACGACGCCCTGCGCGAAGGCGCCGCCTTGGCGCGCGAACGTCCCAACGACCCCGCCGCCCTGCATTTCCTCGCCACCTGCCAGGTCCAGCTGGGCGACCACGACGCCGCCATCGCCAATCTGCGCCGCATCATCGCCCTGCCCGGCGTGCAGCTCGGCGCCGAAAACGCCTGGCACGTGCTGGCCGACATCAAGAAATTCACGGCGGACGATCCCGATATCGCGCGGATGGAAGCGATGCTGGAGCGGATCGGCACGTCGGACGCCCACCGCCAGAGCCGCATCGTCATGCTCTACGCCCTCGGCAAGGCGCTGGACGACGCCGGCCAGACCGACCGCGCCTTCGCCTGCTTCGACGAAGCCGCAAGGCTTCAGAAGATCGATAGCAAGTTCAACGCCGCCCAGGCCGACGCCTTCGTCGACTCCGTGGTCAACGGCTGGGACCGCGCCTTCATGGACAGCCTGCCGAAGAGCACGGTCGCCAGCGACCGGCCGATCTTCGTCCTCGGCCTGCCCCGTTCGGGCACCACCCTGGTCGAGCAGATCCTCGTCAGCCACTCGCAGGTCGTCGACGGCGCCGAGGCCAATCTGTTTCGCCCCGCCTCCATGGCCATCAAGGGCTATACCCCGGACGAGGTCCGCGCGTCGTTCGACCGCCCCGACGCCGACGCCCTGCCGACCCGGATCGGGAGGGCCTATCTGCACCTCGTGGACGAACGCTTCGGCAAGACCGGGCGCGTAGTCGACAAGACCCTGAACCAGACCCGCTACCTCGGCCTGATCCATCAGGTTCTGCCGAAAGCAAAACTGATCTGGCTGCGCCGCGACCCGGCCGGCATCGCCTGGTCCTGCTACCGCACCCGCTTCGCCAGGGGCGTCGACTGGACCCGTTCGCTGAGCGACATCGCCGCCTATTTCAAGGGCGAGGATCGCCTGCACGCCCACTGGTCGAAGGTGTTGGGCGGCAGCCTGTTGACCGTGCCCTACGAGGCGCTCGTCGACGATCCTGAAACCTGGATGCGCCGCATCATCGAGCACGTCGGGCTGGAATGGGAGGACGGCGTCCGCGACTTCCACAAGACCGAACGCGCCGTCACAACCGCCAGCTTCGCCCAGGTCCGCAAGCCGATGTACGCCTCGTCGAAAGAGGCGTGGAAACGCTACGAGACCCAGCTCAAGCCGTTCTTCGACGCCTACGGCAAAGGCTGATCAGTTCATCGCATAGCGCTCGCGCATGGCCTCTACCGACCATTGGCAAAGGCGGCGCAGACGCCCTTCGTCGAGATCCGACAGACGGTTGAAATAGCGGCAGGCGACGCTGGTCTTGTACTTGCCGAGCCCGTCCATCAGCTCGGGCCGCTCCTTGAAGCCGGGCATGATGTAGAGCGTCATATTGGCCTGGCGCGGCGAGAGGCCGCTGCTTGGCCCGTCGGCGGGCGTGTTGGTG
>JAAXIW010000096.1:0-4280 GCA_012270135.1 Brevundimonas sp.
GTCGTCACCGTTCGGCGCCGGTCCGGTCTCGACCGTCAAGCGGCTGGCGTCCCGCGAAAGCTGGAGCTTCGAGATCGACGCCCGCGGCGCCGAGATCCTGCGCATCGCCGCCATCGGCGACGGCGACACCGACGTCGACCTGACGGTGCGGGACGCCTCGGGCAAGCTGCTGTGCGCCGACGGCTTCGGCGACCACTATCCGGTCTGCACCCTGTCGCCCGCCGCGCCGGCCCGGCTGCGGGTGCATGTGGTCAACCGCGGCGCGTTGTGGACCCGCGTCCAGATCCTGAGCAACTAGGGATCAGGCCCCGGCCTTCTTGGCGAACGACAGCGCCCCCTCGGCCAGCATCGGGACCTGGGCCGCCATGGTCTTCGCGTGGGTCGAGGCCGCCGTGCCGTCGCGCACCCGCCCGGCGATGCCCTGGCAGATGGCCGCCAGGCGGAACAGGTTGTAGGCGAACAGCCAGTCTAGGTCGGCCGGCCGCGCCCCGGTCAGGCCGGCGTAACGCTCGACCGTCTGCTCGACGGACGGAATGCCCAGGGCCTCGATGTCGGCCCCGGCCAGGCCGTTGCGCGCCGTCGCCGGGATCACCCAGGCGATCAGCAGATAGGAGAAGTCGGCCATCGGATCGCCGAGGGTCGACAGCTCCCAGTCCAGCACCGCCCGCACCTTCGGCGCCTCGGGGTCGAGGATCAGGTTGTCGAGCCGGAAGTCGCCGTGGACGATCCGCGTCGGGCCTTCCGGCGGCAGGGTGGCCGGCAGGAATTCGATCAGCCGGTCCATGGCCGGGATCGGATCGATCTCCGAGGCCCGGTACTGTTTGGTCCAGCGCCCGACCTGACGCTCGAAATAGTTGCCCGGCCGGCCGTAGTCGCCGAGCCCGATCGCCGCCGGATCGAAGGCGTGCAGCGCCGCCAGCGTATCCACCTGGGCGTCGTAGATCGCCCGCCGCTGATCCGGGGTCATGCCCGGCAGCTTCAGGTCCCACAGCACCCGGCCCTCGACCTTGTCCATGACGTAGAACATCGAGCCGATCACCGTCTCGTCGGTGCACAGCGCCCACGGCCGCGCCACCGGATAGCCCTGGGCGTGCAGGGCCGAGATGACCGTGAACTCGCGGTCCACCGCATGGGCCGAGGCCAGCAGCGTCCCCGGCGGCTTGCGGCGCAGCACATAGGTCCGGCCCGGCGTGGTCAGCTCATAGGTCGGGTTCGACTGGCCGCCCTTGAACTGGCGGATGTCCAGCGGCCCCGAATAGGCCGGCACATTGGCCTCCAGCCAGGCGTCCAACTGATGCGTGTTCAGGGCGTGGCGCGGGTCGACCTCGCGCGTGCCGGAAAAGGCGGTCTGGGCGTCCTCGAGGTCGGTCTGGCTCATTGCGCGGCGATGATGGCGGCCTTCACCGCCCCGCGCCAGCCCTTCAGCAGCCGGTCCCGCTCGTCGGCGCCCATGCGCGGCTCCCAGCGCGCCGGCGCCTCGACGGGATGGTCCTCGAGGTCGCCGATCAGGCCCGCGCCCAGCGCTGCCAGCCGCGCCGCGCCCAGCGCCGTCATCTCCTGGAAGGCGGGCCGCTCGACCACGACCTCGCAGATGTCGGCCACGAACTGCATGGCGAAGGCGTTGGCCGTCACCCCGCCGTCGACCTTGAGCACCTTGAGCTTCGGCGCCCCGTCCTTCGCCAGGGCGTCGAGCAGGTCGCGGGTCTGGTAGGCGAGGCTCTCCAGCGCCGCCCGCACCATATGCGCCGGTCCGGCATCCCGGGTCAGGCCGACGATCGTCCCGCGCGCCTCCGGCTCCCACCACGGCGCCCCCAGTCCGGTGAAGCCGGGGACCAGATAGACGCCGCCGTTGTCCTTCAGCCCCTGCGCCATGGCCTCGGACTGCCGCGATTCCGAGATCACCTTCAGCCCGTCGCGCAGCCACTGGATCGCCGAGCCGGCCGAGAAGATCGATCCCTCCAGCGCATACGCCACCTGTCCGTCCGCGGCGTAGCCCAGGGTGCCGAGCAGGCGGTGGCTCGAGGCCACCGGCGCGGTGCCGACATTGGCCACCAGAAAGGCGCCGGTGCCGTAGGTGATCTTGGCGTCGCCGGCCTTGAGGGCGCCATGTCCCACCAGCGCGGCCTGCTGATCGCCCGCCGCGCCGTGGATCGGCAGGGGCGCGCCGAACAGCGACGCCTCGCAATCGCCGAGGTGAGCGTTGCAATCCCGGATCCGCGGCAGTCCCGCCATCGGGACATTGAACAACTCCGCCAGGTCGGCCCGCCACTGCCGCGTCGCCAGATCCATCAGCGAGGTGCGGCTGGCGTTGGTGGCGTCGGTGACGTGGCTGGCGCCCCCGGTCAGCTTCCAGATCAACCAGGTCTCGATGGTGCCCAGCTTGACCTCGCCGCGTTCGCAACGCTCGCGCGACCCCGGAACCGCGTCGAGCAGCCAGGCGAATTTCGAGGCCGAGAAATACGGGTCCAGGATCAGGCCCGTCGCCGCCTGCACCGTCGGCTCATGCCCCGCCGCCGCCAGCCGTCCGGTCGCGTCCGCCGTGCGCCGGTCCTGCCAGACGATCGCCCTGTGCAGCGGTTCGCCCGTCGCGGCGTCCCAGATCACCGCCGTCTCGCGCTGGTTGGTGATGCCGACGGCGGCGAACCGCCCGACCCCGCCCGCCTTGCGGATCACCTCGCGGCAGGTCTGCAGCGTCGCCGCCCAGATCTCCGCCGCGTCATGCTCGACCCAGCCGGGCTTCGGAAAATGCTGCGCCAGCTCGATCTGGCTGACCGCCAGCGGCCGTAGCCGCCCCCCCTCGCCGCACTCGAAGGCGATGGCCCGCGTCGAGGTCGTGCCCTGGTCGATGGCGAGGATGAGAGACTTCATAGGGTCAGGTTAGAGCGGCGGCCGGGAGACTCAACCAGGCATCGCGGCGGAGCCGCAACCTCGATCCCTGTCCGCCAGGGGCGGTTCACCACAACGAACACAACGAGGCACGACGAACACAACGGGTTGAGAGCTGGCGCAGGCCCCGTCGTGTCCTTTGTGGGTTCTTCGTTGTGTTCGTTGTGATGAACCTTTCAGCCCTCAAAGCCGGCTTCGCCGGGAAGAAATGACGCGGTATGGGTTACCCATGCACACCGCCTCCTTCGCCGGCGTTCAGGACGCCGCCCGTCAGATCGCCGGCCATGCCGTGCGCACGCCGCTGATCGAGAGCCCGGCGCTGAACGCCCATGTCGGCGGGCGGGTGCTGCTCAAGGCCGAGACGCTGCAGGTGGCGGGGGCGTTCAAATTCCGCGGCGCCTACAACCGCATCAGCCGCCTGACCGACGACGAGAAGGCGCGCGGCGTGGTGGCCTATTCCTCGGGCAATCACGCCCAGGCCGTGGCCGCCGCCGCCCGCATGGTCGGGTCCAGCGCCATCATCGTCATGCCGGCCGACAGCCCGGCGGTGAAGGTCGAGGGAGTCCGCGCCTTCGGCGGCGAGGTCCGCATGTACGACCGCTACAGCGAGAGCCGCGAGGCCATCGGCGAGGACATCGCCGCCTCGAAGGGGTCGGTTCTGGTCCGCCCCTTCGACGACCCCTTCGTCATCGAGGGCCAGGGCACCGTCGGGCTGGAGATGGTCGAACAGGCGAAAGCCGTCGGCGCCCGGATCGATCAACTGTTGTGCGGCGCCTCGGGCGGCGGGTTGATCGCCGGCATCAACCTGTCGATGGCGGCCCTGTCGCCGCACACGCCGGTGATCGCGGTCGAGCCGAAGCACTACAACGACATGCAGCGGTCGATCGCGGCGGGCGAGCGGCTGACCCATCCGCCCGCGCCGGGCACGATCTGCGACGCCCTGATGACCGACCGGCCGGGCGAGCTGACCTTTCCGATCAACCGCCGCGTCGACCGCGTCGAGACCGTCTCCGACGCCGAGGTGGCCGAGGCCGTGCGCTACGCCTTCCGCGTGCTGAAACTGGTGGTCGAGCCCGGCGGCGCCGTGTCGCTGGCCGCCCTGCTGGCCGGCAAGGTCCAGGCGAAGGACCGGACCACCGCCCTCGTCCTGTCCGGCGGCAACGTCGACCCGGGCCTGTTCGCCGCCATCGTCGAAGACCGTTTCACCCCGATCGCCTGAGGAGCCCCATGAGCCGCACCGAACGCCAGGGAACGCCCACCCCCGTCGCCGACCTGCCCGGCCTGATCGGTCAGGAAATCGGGGTCAGCCGCTGGATCACCGTCGACCAGGCCCGCATCGCCGCCTTCGCCGAGATCACCGAGGACCGCCAGTTCATCCACATCGACCCCGAGGC
>JAAXIW010000096.1:4290-6473 GCA_012270135.1 Brevundimonas sp.
GGAGAAAGCGCTCGACCACTGTAAGTTTTGCTACGAGCAAGAGCGGCAGGCCGCGACGAAGCGACCCCGCGGCGGCGGCGCAGACCCCGCTCGGCGGAACCATCGCCCACGGCTTCCTGACGCTCAGCCTGCTGTCGGCCATGACCTGGGACGCCGTGCCGCCGCTCGAGGGCGTGGTGATGGGGGTCAACTACGGCTTCGACAAGCTGCGCTTCCTCGCCCCGGTCCCGGCCGGGTCGAAGGTGCGGGGCCGGTTCAAACTGGCGTCGGTCGAGGACAAGGGCGGCGGCCGCTGGCTGCTCAAGCACGAGGTCACCGTCGAAATCGAGGGCGCCGACAAGCCGGCCCTGATCGCCGAATGGCTGGGCATGCAGGTGGTGGGGTGACCTTGTGACAGACGCCCGTTGAAACTATTCTGTAGGGGAAAGGAAGGTCGCCATGAGCGTCACGTCCGTTTCCGAGGCCAAGGCCAGGCTCTACCATCTCATCCGCAAGGCGGAGGGAGGAGAGGACGTCGTTCTGGAATATGAGGGCCGGCCCATCGCCCGGATCGAGCCGATCCCGCCGAATGACCTGGCCGAAGCGCGCGCGCGTGCGATCGATGCGGCCCACGCCGCCTTGCAGGGCGTCGTCTTCGATGAGACCTGCGCCGCCCGCAGTCAGGACTTCCTCTACGACGAAGACGGCTTGCCGGCGTGATCGCCATCGACACCTCCGCCCTGATGGCCATCCTGCGCAAGGAGCTGTTGGGCGAAGCGTGTGAGGCGGCCCTGAAGGTGAACCAGTCGCTTCTGATGTCGGCCGCGACCCTGACCGAGTGTCTCATCGTCGCGAGACGCAAGCGGACCTTGCCCGGCATGGAAATCCTGCTCCAGCGCCTTCAGCTCACCGTTCTGGATGTGACCCCGGAGGTCGCCTTGGCGGCGGCCGAGGCCTATGGCCGCTGGGGCAAGGGATTTCACGAAGCCGAGCTGAACTACGGCGACTGCTTCAGCTATGTTGTCGCCAGGTCTAACGACTGCCCGCTGCTCTACGTCGGCGACGACTTCGCCCAAACGGACATCCGCAGCGCCCTCGCCTGAGGCGGCGTCACCCCCCGCCGATCCCCTCGATCACTCGGCCCGAGCCCTCGCAGGTCGGGCACGGCCGGTCGCCGACCAGCCCCGTGCCGTTGCAGCCGGGGCAGATGTTTTCGCCGGTCCCGGGCGTGCCCGGTTCGGCGTCGTCGCCGGGGGCGGGGGTGAGCGGAACCTCGGTCATGCGCCGGTAACGCGCGGGGAGCGAAGGCGGTTCAGCCCATCAGCCCACGGGTCGAGATGGTTGCGAGGGCCTATGAATGGCGCGGCCTCGCCCTGCGCGTGAGGACCGCACACACAACGGCCGGAATTGCTCCGATCAGGCCGTTCCCGAACTGACCCGAGGGGCTGTCGCTAAGCAATCCGTTCAAGCCTAGAACCAGGACCGTAAGCAACCATCCAATGGTTGCGGAGGCTGCAATCCAGGCGCGGTTCGAATGAACTGCGGGGGACACAAGACTGCTCAGCGCCCCCGTGAAGACGGCCGGCAGCAGGCCGAAAACGTAACCATAGAAGATGCCGGCTGCGACCAGCCATAAGGCGCGTTCATCAATAACGCCCCTCTGGGCGAACGACAGGTAGGTCCACCAACCGAGAAGCGACACGCCGCCAATCGGCGGACCGACGAGGGCGAAGGTAACCGTGGTCTTCCAGAACGAGCCAGTCGCCACCTTGGTCATTCTTGTAGACTGCGCCGCGAACTCATCCGCTCGAAGATGGCGTGGTGACGCAACCCGCCGACGCTCACCCCTCCCCCAGACACCTCAGCGCCACTTCCAGGTTCCTCAGCCCGTCCTCGCCGGTCACCGCCGGGCTCTCGCCGGTGCGGATCGCATGCGCGAAGGCCTCCAGCTCCTTCTTCAGGGGCTCGGCGGGCCAGCTGTTGACCGCGCGGGTCTGGTAGGAGCCGTCGGCCTGCTGGCCGAAATACTCGGTCACCTGACGGGTGATCAGGTCGGCCACCACGAATTTGTTGCGCGTCGCCACCTGCAGGGTGCGGACCTTGTAGGGGGTGACCCAGTTGGTGGTGATGTGGGCGATCACCCCGTTCTCCAGCCGGAACTGCAGCAGGGCGGTATCCTCGCGCTCGGCCTTGGTGCGGGCCAG
>JAAXIW010000355.1:0-4004 GCA_012270135.1 Brevundimonas sp.
GTCGCCGGCCATGGCCGATCCCGCCTCGATCAATGTCACGATCGGTCCCGAGCTTCAGCAGAAGGCCGACGAACTGGGTGAACGCGACGTTCGCGAACAGGCCGACCGGCTCGCCGAAGTGGTCCGCCGGGCCCTGGCCGGCGACAACCGTCTCGACGGGGCCCGGATCGATCTGATCCTGACCGACCTGAAGCCCAACCGCCCGACGTTCGAGCAGATGGCCCAGCAGCCGGGACTGGACGGGCACCGCAGCATCTCCATCGGCGGGGCCGCCATCGAGGGCAGCGTCACGACCGCCGACGGCGAGGTGCTGCCGGTCCGCTACAACTGGTTTTCCACCTCTCTCGCCGATGTGCGCGGCCATACGACCTGGCAGGACGCCGACCGCGCCTATCAGCGTCTGGCGACCAATCTGGTCCGCGGCCGCTACGTCAGCCGCTGATCTCCCTCGCCCGGGCGACTGCGGCGCTGACGGCGGCTTCGGCGGCCCGATCAACGTCGCCGCCCGCCTCCATGGCGTCGAGACCGGCCCGCGTGGTGCCGCCGGGCGAGGCGATGCGGGCGACCAGATCTTCCAGCGGCGCCCCCGTCTCGGCGCCCGCGCCGGCTGAGCGAAGTGCGCCCCGCGCCAGCCGCTCGGCCGCGTCGGGGGACAGGCCCTGCGCCTCTCCCGCCCGCGCCAGGGCCTGAACGAAGGCGTAGACGAAGGCCGGGGCCGAGCCCGCGGTCGCCGTGGCCGCGTCCATCAGGGTCTCGCTGTCCAGACCGGGCACGTCGGCGATCGGTTCGAACAGACCGCGGGCGATGTCGCGCGCCCCGGCGTCGTCGGACCACAGGGCCGCGACCCCCCGCGCCTGGGCCACGCCGGTCGTCGGCATCACCCGCGCCACGGGCCGCCGGGTCACGTCGGCGATATCGCCCGCCTTCACTCCGGCCATGACCGAGATCACCGGCGCGGCGGCGGGCAGGCGCTCCAGCAGCGGCGCGACGGCCTCCCGCCATTTCGCCGGCTTCACCGCCAGCACCACGGCGCGCGCATCCGACAGCGCTTCGAACGGCGGATTGACCCGCGCGCCCCGCGCCCTGGCGGCCTCGGTCGCGGGCTTGTCCGATGGCGTCAGGATGATCAGTTCGGCGGGCGCGACGGTCCCCGTCGCCAGCCAGCCCTCGAGAATCGCCGATCCGAGGCGTCCGCAGCCCACCAGGACCACGGCGCCGTTCGATGAGTTGTCAGTCATGCCCTCAGGCTGAACCGACCGTCTCGAAGAGGCAAGAGTCGATGGCTTCCTGCGGCTTCTTGTTGCCGCGGATCATGAAGTCGAAGGCCGGATAGTAGCGGTCCGCCGCCTCGACCGCCGCGTCGATCATAGAGGCCGCCTGGCCCAGGGTCGGGCGCTCGCCCATCGGCAGGGCCAGCGAATGGCGGAAGACGATCTCGCCGTCCTCGGCCCAGACCTCGAAATGGCCCATCCAGGTGCGCTGGTTGATCAGGCCGACCAGCTCATAGGCCGCCGCGCGGCGCGACTTCGACGCCTGGAGGTCCAGCGCGCAGCACAGCTGCAGGCAGTCGCCCTCGGGCCGCCACGCGAACCACAGTTCGTAATCCTTCCAGTCGCCGGCCAGGGCGAAGGCCAGATCGCCCTCGTCGGTGCGGTCGAAGGGCAGGTTCTCGGCCACCAGGACGTGCTCCACGACATCCAGAGGGTCGTAGGGAAGCTCGACTTCTTCCGGGCGGGCAGTGTCCATCAAGGGGTCTCCGGGCGCGACTCACGCCCTCTCAGGGAACGGTATGCGGGTTCGCAGATTCGGCTCAACCGGCTGCGTCCTGTGAGGGAGAACCCGCTGTGGACGTTCCCTTTTGAGGCTTCTTCACCCCCTTCAACGCGGCGATTTCGGCCCGCAGGGCGGCGATTTCGGCCTTCAGGGCGTCGAATTCGTCGCGGCGGACCAGATCCATGTCGGCGGCGAACCGGTCGGCCTGGGCGCGGAAGGCGGTCTTCGCCTCCTCGCCCGCGGCCTGGGCCAGTCCCATCGCGCCCGTCGTCAGCTTGGCGAACTCGTCGAGGATGGGGTTGCGGGTCTGCATGGAAACTCTCCGACTCGGGCAGGCGAGCGTCGTTAATGGATGGTTGCCCCATATGGTGAACGAAACCTTGCTGTCGAGGATGGCGGTGGCGGCAATTGGGCGCGGGCCTTGCGGATTATTCAGGGACGCAGGCGGCGACGCTTGCTAAACCGGGCGCGGAACCGCCCCCGCAGGAGCACCCGTGCAATTTCCGAACATCGACCCCGTCTGGTTCAAGATCGGACCCTTCTTCGGCCTCGGACCGCTTGAGATCCGCTGGTACGCCATCGCCTATGTGGCCGGCATCGTCCTCGGCTGGTGGTACGCCAACCGTCTCGCCCGCAACAATGCCATCTGGCAGCCGCGCAAGCCGCCGGTCACCACGCTGCAGCTCGACGATCTGGTGCTGTGGATCACGCTCGGCATCATCCTCGGCGGCCGCTTCGGCTACGCCCTCTTCTACAAGCCCTCGCTCTACGCCCAGCTCGTCAGCGGGCCGGACAACCTGGCCCTGTTCCGCCTCTGGGACGGCGGCATGTCGTTCCATGGCGGCCTGATCGGCGTCACCCTGGCGATCGTCTGGTTCGCCTGGAAGAACAAGGTCCGCCTGCTCAGCCTCGGCGATCTCGTCGCCCCCGTGGTGCCGCTGGGCCTGTTCTTCGGCCGCATCGCCAATTTCGTGAACGGCGAGCTGTGGGGCCGCCCGACGGACGCCCCCTGGGGCATGGTCTTCTGCAACGACACCATCCTCGACCTCTATGGCCAGTGCCCGGCCGGACTGGTGCCCCGCCACCCCAGCCAGCTCTACGAAGCCGCGCTTGAGGGGATCGCGCTCGCGGTCATCCTCTGGCTGGCGATCTTCAAGGGGCGACTGTTGGCCAAGCCCGGCTACGTCACCGGCATCTTCCTGTTCGGCTACGGCCTCGCCCGCGCCTCGCTGGAAACCGTCCGCCAGCCCGACTTCGGCATGGAGAACCTGCCGCTGGGCCTGACCATGGGCATGATGCTGTCGATCCCGATGATGATCGTCGGCGCCTGGCTGATCTGGCGCGCCTGGAGCCGTCCGCCGGCTGCCGCGGAGGACTAGGTGTCGCTGAAAGACCGTCTGGCGCGCGAGATCGCCCTGACCGGGCCGATGACGGTCGCCGACTACGTCACCCGCTGCCTGCACGATCCGCAGGGCGGCTACTACGCCACCCGGCCGGCCATCGTGACGACGGGCGACTTCATCACCGCCCCGATGGTCAGCCAGATGTTCGGCGAATTGATCGGTCTCTGGGCGGTCGAGCTGTGGGAGCGGCTGGGCGCGCCTGAACGAGTGCGTCTGGTCGAGGTCGGGCCCGGCGACGGGACACTGATGGCCGACGCCCTGCGCGCCGCCCGCCTCGCGCCGGAATTCCTCCGCGCCGTCGACCTGGTCCTGATCGAACCCAGCCCGCCCCTGCGCGAGGCCCAGGCCCGCATGTTGGCCGACAGCGACTTACACCCCCGCTGGGTCGCCGCGCTGGACCGGATCGAGACCGACGCCCCGGTCATCCTGATCGCCAACGAGGTGCTCGATTGCCTGCCCGCCCGCCAGTTCGTGAAGACCGACGACGGCTGGGCCGAGCGCTGCGTCGGCGTCACCGACGACGGCGGCCTGACCTTCGGGCTTAAGAAGATCACCGCCGGTTTCAAACGCCCGGCCTTCGACGTCCAGCCCGGCCAGACGGTCGAGATTTCGGATCAGCAGGCCGCTTTCGGCCGCGACCTCGCGACCCTCCTGAAGGCCGCCTCGGGCGCGGCCCTGCTGATCGACTACGGCCGCGCCCGACCCGAGGCCGGCGACACCCTGCAGGCCCTGCGCCGCCACCAGAAGGTCGATCCGCTGGCGGCGCCGGGCGAGGCCGACCTGACCCAGTGGGCCGCCGTCCCGACCGGGCGGGACACCGCCGTCCAT
>JAAXIW010000355.1:4014-4557 GCA_012270135.1 Brevundimonas sp.
CCATGAACCTCGGCGTTGATCCGCGTCATGCCGACCAGAACGTGCGCGACGCGGTGGTGTAGCCGATCGGCACGGCCCGCTCGGTGCGGGGCGCCGGGTTCGCCACTCGCGCCCAGGCCGCGGAGGCAGAAGGCGCCGGCGCCGACGGCACCGGCTGTCTCGGCCAGGGCGATTTCCTGCGCCTGCTCGGCATCGAGGCCCGCGCCGACCGGCTCAGGGACGGCCGCCCGGACGCCGCCCCGGTCATCGACCGTCAGCTGGCCCGCCTGACCGCCGACGACCAGATGGGAACCCTGTTCAAGGCCTGCGCGATCTTCTCCCCGCATTCACTCGTTGTGCCGGGCTTCGAGGACCAGCCATGACCCTCAAGCCCATCACCCATCCCCTGCTCGACCGCGCCGGCATCCGCCACGGCTTCTTCACCCGCCAGGGCGGCGTCTCGACCGGGATCTACGAAGGCCAGAACACCGGAGTCGGCTCGCGGCACGCTCCCGCCGCCTTGGCCGAGAAGCCTGAGGTTCCGCCGGTCGTCAAAACAAGGCC
>JAAXIW010000355.1:4567-6464 GCA_012270135.1 Brevundimonas sp.
GTCGCCGCCCATCTGGGCGGAACCGCCGACGACCTCGCCGCCTGCTACCAGATCCATTCCGCCGTCGCCCGCGTCGCCGAGGCGGGCTGGAAGGGCGACCGGCCCGAGGGCGACGCAACCGTCACGGCCGCCCCGGGCGTGATCTGCGCCGTCCTGACGGCCGACTGCGCGCCCGTCCTGCTCGCCGACGTTGAGGCGGGCGTCGTCGGCGCCGCCCACGCCGGCTGGAAGGGGGCCCTGCACGGCGTCGTCCACTCCACCGTCGCCGCCATGGAGGCCCTCGGCGCCCGCCCGGCCCGCATCGCCGCCGTCGTCGGCCCCTGCATCGCCCAGGCCAGCTATGAGGTCGGCGCCGACTATCAGGAACGCTTCGAGCACCACGACCCCGGCAGCGGCCGCTTCTTCGCCCCGGGCGCCGCCACCGACAAACGCCAGTTCGACCTGCCCGGCTTCGTGCTCTGGCGCCTGGAGCAGGCCGGCGTGGGTCAGGCCGCCTGGACCGGCCACGACACCCGCGCGGACGCGGCGCGGTTCTATTCGAACCGCCGGGCGCATCTGAACGGAGAGCCGGACTTCGGCCGGTTGATGAGCGCGATCGCCCTCACCTGACCCCTCTCCCGGCGGGAGAGGGCTTGAGCGCACGAGAGCGCAGCGATCGTCTTGCGCGAAAGGGTGAGGGGCTACGGTGCAAAAGGCTTGGCGCCGGTCGCCCTCACCCGACTGCGCCAGAACGACGGCTTCGCCGCCGTGCGCAGTCTCCCTCTCCCCTCGGGAGAGGGCGCGAGTTTTCAGCCCGCCATCGCCATTTCCGGCACGCGCGTCACTTCGCGCCAGGCCTGCGGATTGGCCAGCAGTTCGCGGACCAGCAGGTTGTTGATGGCGTGGCCCGCCTTGACCCCCTCGTAGCGGCCCAGCAGGGGCGCGCCCAGCACATACAGGTCGCCGATGGCGTCCAGCGCCTTGTGCTTCACGAACTCGCGCTCCATGCGCAGTCCGCCCGGGTTGAGGATCTGGTCGCCGTCGATGACCACGGCGTTCTCCAGCGAGCCGCCGCGGGCCAGGCCGGCCTTGCGCAGGGCCTCGACCTCATGGGCGAAGCCGAAGGTGCGGGCGGCCATGATCTCGTCGCGGAAGGTCTGCTCGTCGACCACGAAATCGACCACCTGGTTGCCGATGACCGGCGTCGGGAAGTCGATCTCGAAGCGCATCTCGTAACGGTCGCAGGGCAGCAGGGCGGCGGTCTTGTCGCCCTCCTGAACCCGGATCGGCTCGAGGATCTCGATGTAGCGGACCGGCGCCTCCTGGCGGCGGAAGCCGGCGCGGTCCAGCAGCTGGACGAACTGCAGCGCCGAGCCGTCGAGGATCGGCAGTTCCGGCCCGTCCACCTCGACCACGGCGTTCGACACGCCCAGCGCCGCGAAGGCGGCCATCAGATGCTCGATGGTCGACAGCCGCACGCCGGCGGCGTTCTCGATCATGGTGTTCAGGCGGGCGTCGACGACGGCCTCGCCCGAGACCGGAATGCGGTTGTCACGGTCGCGGATGTCGGTGCGGACGAAGACGATGCCCGTGCCGACCGGCGCGGGGCGCACGGCCAGACGCACCCGGTCGCCCGTGTGCACGCCCACGCCGGCGATGATCGCGGGCGCGACGGTCGTCTTCTGGTGATGGTCGTTGCGGACCGGCAAACTCGAAACTCGCTTCAACTTGCGCCCTGCCTCTTCGTGCAGGGTTCGCCCCACGAACCGTATAGCGGTTGGTAAACAAGGGTGAAATGAAAGTCGGGTTTCGGATTGTTTCGTTAGCCGGTGGCAGCAAGAAGCAGGCAGCAGGCAGCAGGCAGCAGGCAGCCGGCCGCAGGCAGCAGGCAGCAGGGTCGGAACACTCAGGCGGCCTC
>JAAXIW010000206.1 GCA_012270135.1 Brevundimonas sp.
TGGGGCAGACGAGCGCCAGACGGGCGCCGCGGATGACGCGGGTGGAGAACGGCTTGATGACGATGCGGGCGCCGAAGCCCTTGGTCACACCCTTCAACTCGGCGACGAGCTTGCCGGACGTTATCCCGGAATCCACGCCGAGATTGAGTTCGCGCGGGACGTCCTTCAGCCGTTCGGCCCGGTCGGCCCGCAGGGCGGCCAGTGAGCGGGCGCGGCCCTCGTTGCGCGTGCGGCGGGCGGTGATGGAGCGGTAGAAAGTCTCCGTCTCGCGTTCGATGGTCTTCGTCAGCCGTTGCAGGGACTGGGCTTCTTCTTCCTGGACCTTGGCGGCCCATTCGTCGAAGGCGGCGAAGCCCTTGTTCAGGGTGCGGACGCGGCGGCCCTCGAGCCAGTGGACGGCCTGGGTCGTGCGGTTGAGGAAGGCGCGGTCGTGGCTGACGACCAGCACGGCGCAGCGGGCGCCGAGCAGGTCGGTCGCGAGGCGGTCGATGGGCAGGAGGGCGAGGGGGTGGGGGGGCTCGTCGAGGAGCAGGAGGTCGGGCTCCTCCGCGAAGGCCCTGGCCAGGGCGGCGCGGCGGATTTCACCGCCCGACAGGTTGCCGGCGGGTTTGGCGGGGTCGAGGCCGAAGGTGGTCAGCCAGGCTTCGGCGGTCCATGGCTGGGCCTCGCCTGAGACGGCGTAGTCGAGCAGGGTGTCGCCGACGATGACCGGCTCCTGGGGCACATAGGCGAAGCGGGTTCCGGCTTGCACCGAGCGGTCGCCGGCGTCGGGTTCGACCAAGCCCATGACCAGCTTCATCAGGGTCGACTTGCCTGCCCCGTTGCGGCCGACGAGGGCGGCGCGGGTGCGCGGCTCGATAGCGATGTCCACCCCGTCGAACAGCGGGCGCGGACCATCCTGCAGGCGGACGTCCTTGAGCGCGACGAGAGGGGGTCTTCCGGAGGACTTGGCGGCCATGAGGCGGGGGCTATAGACCGGGCCGGGCGGGTCCGCCACCCGCCCGTAGCCGACGTGTCGAATGGCGCGGGCGACAGGGCGGGCCGATCGGCGTATGAGGCCGCCGATGGACCGACCCTTCTGGCAGACCAAGCGCCTCGAACAGATGACGCGCCCCGAATGGGAGAGCCTGTGCGACGGCTGCGGTCTGTGCTGCCTGGTCCGGTTTGAGGACGAGGACACCGGCAAGGTCGTGCCGACCCGGGTGCACTGCAAGCTGTTCGATCCGATGCGCTGCACCTGCACCGACTACGCCAATCGGCGGGAGCAGGTGCCGGACTGCATCAAGCTGACGCCGTGGAATATTGAGGCTCTGGGATGGATGCCGAAATCCTGCGCCTATCGCCGCATCCACGAAGGCCGGGGCCTGGCGGACTGGCATCCGCTGGTTTCCGGAGATCGGGAGAGCGTGCACGCGGCGGGTGTATCAGTGCGCGGGCAGACGGTGTCGGAGCTGGCGCTCAAGAATCCCGAGGACGCGCTGGACTTCGAGGCCGAGGACTGGATCGCGGAAAGAGGCGGCGATCGGTGACGGCTTCCGGGTGGGTTTGGGTCGTGACGCTGTGCTGCCTTTTCGCGGAATTATAGTCGGATTGTCGATACGAAGTTTCTTCAAATCAGATACTTCCGAGATTCTAAAACCTATCTTCCATCCGGGTAACGCTGCCGGGGTATGATGTTGGCAAGTCGGAAAGCCAGGTGAGCGGCCCCGGAAGCGGGCCGCTCCGGGATACGACCTGATCGGCGCACAGCCGACCTTTTCCGGAGATCATCATGTTGAACTGGCGGCGACCCTTCGGGGAGCGGCGGAGCCTTGTCGCGCCCGAGATCAAGGACAGCCGGACCGGTCCGCTGATCGCGCTGACCGGCGCGGGGCGTCCCCGGTGGACGCCGCGCGACTATGCGAACCTGGCGACGGAGGGGTTCGGTCGCAACGCTGTCGCCTACCGGTGCGTCCGGATGGTCGCCGAGGCGGCGGCCGCGACGCCGCTGGCCGTGTTCGTCGACGGTGTGCGCCGGAACGACCATCCGTTGGCCCTGCTGCTGGACCGGCCGAACCCGGAACAGTCGGGAGCGGAATGGCTGGAAGGGTTGTATGGCGGTCTGCAGACGGCGGGAAACGCCTATGCGGAAGCGGTGGGCGACGACACCCCCACCAAATTGTGGACGCTGCGGCCCGACCGCGTAAAGGTCGTGCCGGGCCGCGCCGGCTGGCCCGAGGCCTATGAGTATTCGGTCGACGGCCGCTCGCTGCGCATCGGTCGGCAGGCGGACGGGTGGATGCCGGTGATGCAGCTGAAGCTGTTCCATCCGACCGACGACCACTACGGCTTCTCACCCCTGGAGGCGGCGGCGTCCGCCATCGACGTGCACAACGCCTCCAGCGCCTGGAACAAGGCGCTGCTGGACAACTCCGCGCGGCCGAGCGGGGCGCTGGTCTATGGCGCCAAGGACGGCGAGCGGCTGACAATTGAGCAGTTCGAGGCGCTGAGGTCGCAGATCGAGGACGCCCACGGCGGCGCGATGAATGCCGGCCGGCCGATGATCCTGGAAGGCGGCCTGGACTGGAAGCCGATGAGCTGGACGCCGGCGGACATGGACTTCATCGCGGGAAAACACGCTGCGGCCCGCGAGATCGCGCTGGCGTTCGGCGTGGCGCCGCAACTGCTGGGGATACCGGGAGACGCGACGTATTCGAACTACCGCGAAGCGAACGCGGCCTTCTGGCGCGGCACGGTGGCGCCGCTGGCGCGCAAGACGGCGGCCGCGCTGACGACCTGGCTGGGGAGCCGTTTCCCGGGTGCGCGGATCGAGGCCGACCTCGACGCGGTGCCGGCGCTGCAGCCGGAACGGGACGCCCTGTGGGCGCGGCTGGAGGCGGCCAGCTTCCTGACGGATGAAGAACGGCGGCGCATGGCGGGAGTGGGAGCGTGATGGAGATGATGCGCAAGGTTCCGGTGGCGGTGATTGTCGCACTGGCCGTGCAAACCGCGGGAGCGCTCGTGTGGGCCGGAGGCGCGGCGGCGCGGATATCGGTACTTGAAGACAAGGTCGGCGAGCACCGGCAGGTGGCTGAACGGCTGGCCCGGCTTGAGGAGCAGGGCAAGGCCACCCGCGCGGCGGTCGAGCGGATCGAGATGCGGCTGGAGCGTGGGCGATGACCGGACCGACAGCCTCGCCCGGATCGAGGGACGGCGCCGCGCCGGAAGGTGAGAGCGCCGCGCTGCAGATCGAGGGCTATGCCTCGCGATGGGGCGTGGCGGATCTGAACGGAGACGTGGTCGCCAAAGGCGCCTTCGATCGCAGTCTCGCCATGGCCGGCGCCGGCGGGGTGCGGATGTTGCACCAGCACGAAAGCCGGGCGCCGGTCGGCGTCTGGGACGAGATGCGCGAGGACGATCGCGGGCTATGGGTGCGCGGGCGGATCATGGACTGGTCCGCGGAGGCGAGGTTCGCCCAGGCGCTGTCCAGAGCCGGCGCCCTGGATGGGCTTTCGATCGGATTCCGGAGCCAGCGGGCCCGGCGCGAGGGCCGGCTGAGGGTGCTGGTCGAGGTCGAACTCTGGGAGGTATCGCTCGTGACGTTTCCGATGCTGCCGGGTGCGCGGTTCTCGGTGAGAGGGCGCGTGGGCGCCGGCGTCACGCCTGGATCAGGAATCTGAAGGACGGACCTCGAACCGGCCCAGCGACCGGGCAGAGCGGGCGAGGGCGGCCTTGACCATCGGCTTGCGCAGCATCGCGCCCAGCCAGAAGGCGGCGATGAGCACCACGAAGAAGGAGACACGGGCGAGCAGCACCGCCAGCAGGGCGACGACTCCGGCGACAACCCAGACTCCGATGAGCAGGGAGGTGGTCGCCTCGCCGGAGGCTTCTTCCGACGGTTCTTCCCGGAGAGGCGCCACCGACGGAAAGCGTTCGTCCTGCAGGCGTTGAAGCGGACCGCGATTGACCAGCTGGAACTCGTCGATCGGATCGGGGCCATGATCGTCGTGCCGGTGCAGGGCGAGCAGCGGGCTTGGACGCATCAGGGCCACGGGATCGAAGGCGATCGACTCTCCCTGGTCGTTGACGGTGAAGACCTGATCGAAACTGACGTGATCGAAATCGATGGACCAGGTGTCCTGACCGTAGGCGTCGCCATGGAGGGCGAGCAGCCGGCCCTCCCTGAGCTCGACCTGAAAGGCGATGGGGTCCGGCAGATCCCCGACCATGGCGTGAACCGTGCCGAACAGACCGGTGGCTCGCTCGGCCGAAAGGGGGCGGCGGGAGCTGACGATGATCTCGCTGAACAGGCCGGAGCCGGTGTTGCGGCGCGTTCCGGGCAGGCTTTCCTCGAACTGGCCGGCGAGGTCCGGAGCGATACGGCGCAGATCGTGAGCCATGGCGGCCATGATCTCGCGCTCGAGTTTGGTGAAGCGGGCGCTCACCTGGCGGACCCGCATCCTGGGCGCCGATGAACCGGCCGCTGGCAACGGTCAAATGACGAGAATTTTTCCATGGGGCCGTTCACGCCCCGACCCTAACCGCAACCTGCGGTTCCTGAAACCGGAGATACCATGAAAGAGACCAAGACGGCCTCGGGCACCCCCGAGGCGCGCGCCGCCATGCATGAGATGATGGCGGCCTTCGAAGCGTTCAAAGGCGCCAACGACGCCCGGCTGGACGAGATCGAGCGCAGGGCTTCGGCCGATACGCTGCTGGAGGAAAAGGTCGCGCGGATCGACCAGGCGGTGAGCAGCGCCCAGGCGCGGCTGGACCGGGTGGTCAGCGAAGGGCGGCGGCCCGAACTGACCGCCATGAGCCCTTCGGCCGCTTCGCGGTCGCCGTCTCCTTTCCATGGCGAGGAAAAGGCCGCGTTCGACGGCTATCTGAAGACGGGTCAGTCGCCCGGCCTGGAACTGAAGGCGGGTCTGTCCACGGCTGCGAACTCCGCCGGCTATGTGGTGCCGGAGCAGACCGAGCGGGCCATCGAGCGACGGCTGATGGCCGGTTCTCCGATGCGCGAGATCGCGAGCGTTCGCACGGTCGGGGCCGGCGTCTTCCGCAAGCCGGTTTCGACTGCCGGTCTGGCGGCCGGCTGGGTCGCCGAGACGGCGGCACGGCCGGAGACCGACCCCGCGACCCTGGCCTTGCTGGAGTTCCCGTCGGCCGATCTCTACGCCAGCCCTGCGGCGACGCAGAGCCTGCTGGATGACGCCCTGATCGATCTCGACGAATGGCTGGCCTCGGAGGTCGAAGACGCGTTCGCGGCGCAGGAGACCGCCGCCTTCGTTGTCGGCGACGGCGTCAACAAGCCCAAGGGATTTCTGAGCTACGACATCGTGGCCGAGGCCGACCACGAGTGGGGCGAGATCGGCTATGTCGCATCGGGCGCCGCCGGGGCTTTCGCGCCGACCAGCCCGACCGACCGGCTGATCGACCTGGTCTATGCGCCGAAGGCGCGGTACCGGCCGAACGGCCGCTTCGTGATGAACCGTAAGACGGTCTCGGCGGTGCGGAAGTTCAAGGACAGCGACGGCGCCTACATCTGGCAGCCGGCTCAACGTCCGGGAGAGACCGCCAGCCTGCTGGGCTATGCGGTCACCGAGATCGAGACCATGCCGGATATCGGTGCGAACGCCGCGGCCATCGCCTTCGGCGACTTCCAGCGCGGCTATCTGATCGTCGACCGGGCGGGCGTGCGGGTTCTGAGGGATCCGTATTCCGCCAAGCCCTATGTGCTGTTCTACACCACCAAGCGCGTCGGCGGCGGGGTGCAGAATTTCGACGCCATCAAGGTGATGAAGTTCGCGGTGAGCTGACGCTCGCGGGGCAGTAGGCAGCAGGCAGCAGGGATCAGCAGAGACGTGAGGGCGGGGCGTGACTGCGGCTGCCATTCTCGTCTGCTGCCTGATTCCTGCTGCCTCCTCTTCCAGACAATCGAGGTTTCCCATGACCGCACCGGTGTCCCTCGCCGAGGCGAAGCTGTTCCTGCGCGTCGAGCACGATGCCGAGGATGCGTTGATCCAGACCCTGATCGATGCGGCCCGAACGAGGGTCGAGGGCGACGCCGGGTTGAGCCTGGACATGACTTCGCCAGCGCCTTTGCGGTTGGCGGTTTTGATGCTGGTGCTGCGCGCCTTCGAGCGGCGCGAACGTGAG
Organism: Brevundimonas sp.; assembly: GCA_012270135.1. Lineage (GTDB taxonomy): Bacteria > Pseudomonadota > Alphaproteobacteria > Caulobacterales > Caulobacteraceae > Brevundimonas. Next base: position 6,139 of record JAAXIW010000206.1, read on the forward strand.
ATGAGCCTTCAGCCGGTCGAGGCGTGGATCGCTCCCTATCGCGGGGTGCGGCTGTGAGGGTGCTGGCCGAACTGTTGGACGGTCTTGAGAGCCACACGCCTTACGGCGGCCGGGCAGTGAGCTGGGAGCCGGTGGGGTCGGCCTGGCTGAAGCCTGGACCGCGACGACGGCGGGAGAAGAGCGAGCCGGGCGGCGCACGAGTCATCGAAGTGATGACGGCCGAAGCGCGGGCCGACAGCCGATTGACGTCGGCTCGGGTGCTGCGGTTCGGCGGCGACGACTGGCGCATCCGCACCGTCGAGACC
>JAAXIW010000145.1 GCA_012270135.1 Brevundimonas sp.
CGCGGCGGCGCGGGCGCGGCGACCGGCGTCTCTGGGCGCGCCTCAGGCGTAGCGACCGGAGCGGCTTCCACCGGGGCCGCCGCCGGAACCTCTGCCGCCGCCTCGGCGTCGACGGGTTGAGGCTCGGCGGCCGGCTGGCAGGCCCCCAGGGTGACCGCCGCAGCGATGGCGAGGATCGAGACTCTCATGTGGCAAGCTCCTGAAAAGAGAAGGCGATGGTGCAGTCGATCACCGGAGGCCTACATACCAGAATACGCAGGCGCACGCCCCATCCCTCGCCGCTTGATCGAACGAGCCGCCCTCCTGCACGCGCATGGAGCGGCCCTGCAGCGCTGGCTGTTTCGACGACCTTGGATCTGTCACCCTCCGGCGTACGGGATCGTGGTCGGGTCGCCCAGCGCTTCGGCGAGCTTGCGGCGGGCCCGCGCCGCGCGGGTCTCCACCGCCTTGACGGACAGGCCGAGCATTTCGGCCGTTTCCGCCTGACTGCGCCCCTCGATCGCCGTCAGCAGAAGCGGCGCCTTGAGGTGCGGCGGCAGACGGCTCATGGCCTCGTTCAACCGAGCGAGCGTGGCGCTTGCTTCTATCCGGTCCTCGGCCGGCTCGGCCCCGTCCGGCACGGACATCGCTTCCGGCGAGGACAGGTCCACGACGCCGCGGACGAGGCGCCGAACGAAGCGGCGGCGACTCCAGTCCCTGCACTTGTTCAGTGCGATCGTCCGGAGCCAGGCCTCGAAGGGGCGCGTCGGATCGTAGCGACGGATGTTGATCCAGGCCGCGGCGTAGGTGTCCTGCAACAGATCCCACGCGTCCTGTTCGTCGCCGACGTAGCGGCGGACGAAACGGAATAACGGCGCCTTCGTCTGCCGCATCAACGCGCTGAAGGCCGCCCGGTCGCCGCCGGCGGCGCGAGCTGAGAGGTCCGCTGGACTCTCCACCCGGACCGCTAGCCCTGGTCGGGCGCGAGCGCCTCGACGATCCGGTCGTCGAACACCTCGGCCTGGGCCGGCGTCAGGCCGGACCGCATTTCGAACACATGGGCGATGGTCTCCTTCTGCAAGGCGCCCATCGCGACGTGGAAATGATCCACCGCAGCCTGGACCTGGGGACTGTCGCCATCGCTTTGTTCGATCGCGCGGGCCAATTCCAGGTTGGCCATACGGACGTCGGCCTCGAGGGCGGGGCGCCGTGCGGCGAACCGGGCTTCGACCGCTTCGATGCGGGTCAGCTGTTCAGGGGAGAGCTTGAGGTCATGGTGGACGATGTCGTGGAGAGACGGCGGCTCGCGCCGGCTCAGCACCCAGCTGGCGCTGATCCAGGTGCCGGCCCCGCTGGCGATCGCGGCCAGGACGGCCGTAAGGGCGATCGCCCGCCAGCCGCGCATCACCGCCCCGTTTCCAGTCGCACCAGGGGCGAGAGGCCGGCGTCGACGGTGAAGATCGCCATTTCGCCGGGGGGGCTCGGGGCCGCCACCGCACCGACGCCGCCCGCGGTCAAGCCGGTCACCAGCGCCATGGCGATGGCCCCGAGACGCAGCTGCGAGGCGAGCCTTTCTCCGCGAAGCGTTTCGACCCGGGTCCAGACCAGTGGCTCAAGCCCTTCGAGCGACCGTCCGAAAGGCGTGGTCGCCGATCCGGCCAACAGGTCATCCAGATTACGCGTCATCGATCACTCTCCTTGGGCCCCTAATCCCTAATACGCCGAAACACGCCGAATCCCTCGGGCGAGGGGAGCCGTCTTGCGGCGCGTAGATAGCAGAAGGGACAGGATTGGAGAGGGCCATGCCGCTGCACAGAATTCTGTCGGGTCTCGCCATCGCGCTGGCTCTGTCGGTCAGCGCGCCGGCGATCGCACACGAGGACCACGACAAGCAGGCCGCTTCCCGCGCGCAGGCGGCCGCGTCGGCGGGGGCTCCGGCAGGGGGCATGACGGCCATGCCCGGGATGACCGCGGACATGGACCACGGGGCCATGATGGCGGAGGAGGCGCCCCGGCCCATGCCCCAGCGCCTGTATCGCTGGCTCGGCGCCATGCATCCGGCGGCCGTTCATTTTCCCATCGCGCTGTTCCTCGTCGCGGCTCTCCTGGAAATCGCCGCGCTGACGCTGCGCCGGCCCGTCCTGACGCAGGGCACCCGCGTGATCATCGCCCTGGCGGCGATCTCCTCAGTCGCCGCAGTGCTCCTGGGTTGGTTCGCCATGGGGCTGCCCGGGAAGGACGATGTGACCCATGCCTATCATCGGTGGCTGGGCACATCGATCGCCGCGCTGGGCATGTTGAGCTGGTGGGCCAAGGAACATTGGGTCCGCCGACCGGGACGTGGGCGGGCGCTGATCTACATCGGCTTCCTGCCCCTCACGGCCGCCGCCGTGGTGGTCAACGGACTTCTGCGCGGTATGATGACCCGCGGCATGAGGCATCTGATGTTCTGACGGCCCCAGGGCGCGTTGTCGCCAAGCATCTTGTTTTTCACCACTTCGCCGAACCGGACGCTACCGCGCCGCGGCAAACCAGGAAACTCCGTGATGATGATACGCTCAGCACTCGCCGGACCGGCCCTCGCCGCCGTCCTCGCTGCGTCGGCCCAAGCCCAGGTTCCAGCTCAGGCTCCGGGTCACTCTGACGCCACAGGCGCCGCACACTCGCCAGCCTCGGCGCACGCCCCCGGCCATGCGCAATCGGGCGATGAGGCGCAGGTTCGAGCCGTCGTCACCGCCTACAAGGACGCCATCGAGCGGATGGATGTTTCGCAGACTCCGGCGCTGTTCTGGGCCGACTCGGAGATTTTCGAGAACGGCGGCGTGGAAGGGTCCTTCGCCTACTATCTGGAGCACCACCTCGGGCCGGAGTTCGCTGATCTGGCCGGCTTCGACTTCCGCAACCACGAAATGAAGGTCGAGATCGATGGCGACACCGCCTTCGTGAGCGAAACCTACACCTACCACATCACCTTCAAGGACAGCGCCCGGGCTCCGATAGAGCGCCGCGGCGCCGCCACCAGCGTCCTGCGCAAGCGGGGTGACGAATGGAGGTTCGACGTCTATCACTCTTCGGCCCGGCCCTTCCGCCCCGCCGCCTGAGCGCGGCCTTGGGGAGTCGGTCGCGCCTCTTCAGCTGCCTTGCGAGGACACATGGGAACCCAGTTCATTGCGCTTTCACGCCGCGTGTTCCTCGTTGCGGGAGCCGCCGCCGCCGCCGTGGCCTGCGCTCCGGTCGCGGGGTCATCGGCCGCGCTTGCGGTCTACAAGACCCCGACCTGCGCCTGTTGCACGGCATGGGTCGATCACATGCGCGCCGCGGGTTTCGAGGCGCAGGTCAACGAACTCCCGAGCCTCCGCTCGATCCGCAGCACCCAGGGCGTGCCCGAAGCGCTGGCCTCCTGCCACACGGCCATGATCGGCGGATACGTCCTGGAAGGTCATGTGCCGGCGGAGGATGTGCGCAGGCTTCTGGCCGAACGCCCCGAGGCCGTCGGACTGGCTGTACCCGCCATGCCCTTGGGGTCCCCGGGAATGGAGACCCCGGATAATCAGCGGGAACCCTATGAGACCCTGCTGATTCTCAAGGGCGGTGGAACGCGCGTCTTCGCGCGTCATGGCCAGGCGGCGACGTGAAGGTTCTCAAACTCTCCACCCAGCTGCACAAATGGATCGCCTTGGTCGTCGGCCTGCAGGTGCTGTTCTGGGTCGGCGGCGGCCTGGTTATGACCGCGATCCCGATCGAGACGGTGCGCGGGGAACATCGCGCCGTCGAGTTCAACCCGGCTCCGCTGGAGCTTGGTGCGCTTCCAGCCCTGGGAGAGGTCGCGCGCCGCGCGGGCGTCGCGCCTGTCCAGGCGGAACTGCATACGACGCCGCGCGGCCCGGCCTGGACCCTGAAGCCCGCGGCGGGCGAGCCGGTCATCGTGTCCGCCGCGACAGGCCGGCCGTTCGGTCCGATGTCGGCCGGTGAGGCCTCGACCTTCGCCAAGCGCGCGTACAAGGGCGAAGCGACGGTTTCCGGCGCGGTGCTTCTGACAACGGCTCCCGAGGAAACCGGACGCACCGGACCGCTGTGGCGGGTGGACTTCGCCGACCGGGAAAAAACGTCCTTCTACCTGTCTCCGGCCACCGGCGAAGTGGTGACCCGCCGCTCCGGGGTCTGGCGCATCTTCGACTTTTTCTGGCGTCTGCATGTCATGGACTGGAACGACGGAGAGGATTTCAACCATCCCCTGATCATCATCACCACGGCGTTGACGCTGAGCATCGTCGTCTCGGGGTTCATTCTGTTGTGGATCCGACTTTCGCGGGATCTGAAAACGGCCCGCGCGGCCCGAAAACGGGCCCCTTGACCCCGGCGTCTCGCCGGGCCGGGGATCGTTCCCGTGGGCACGCCGAATCCGGAAGGCCGCCTGCAGCGCATTTGACGGCGCTCGCCACGGCCTGGCCGGGGCATCTCCGGCGGCAAGAGGAGGTGGCGGCCAACGGCGCGGAGATGTTCGCCACCACCCACGGCGGTTTCGAGCGGCTCGCGCCGATCTATCGCAACGCCCTGATCGAGACGCGGCACTCGTGCGTGCCGATCGACTGGTATCTGCAGCCGCACAGCTTCTCCGAACGCAACGATCTGTTCCTGAAACATGCGTTGGCGCTGATGGCCGAGGCGGCCCAAAAAGCGCTGGACGAGGCCGGTCTGACCCCGGACCAGATCGACACGCTCGTCACCGTCTGCTCTACGGGCATCGCCACGCCGTCGCTGGAGGCGCGCCTGATGCAGGTCATGCCGTTCCGCCCCGACGTGCGCCGCTTGCCGATCTTCGGCCTGGGGTGCGCCGGCGGCGTCATGGGCCTGGCCCGGGCCGCCGACATGGCGCGCGCCGAACCCGACAGCCGGGTGATGCTGTTGGTGGTCGAACTGTGCGCCCTGACGTTCCGCTTTCAGGACCGGTCCAAGTCCAACCTGGTCGCCACGGCGCTGTTCGGAGACGGAGCGGCGGCGGCGATCGTCTCGTGCCGCGATGACGCCCGCGGACCTGTCATCGGCGCGTCTCATGAACATACCTGGCCCGACAGCCTGGACGTGATGGGGTGGGACGTGGCCGATGACGGACTGAAGGTGGTGTTCAGCCGGGATATCCCCAGCCTGGTTCAGAACGACTTCAGGCCCATCGCCGAGACCTTTCTCACCGCGAACGGCCTGACCGCGGCCGAGATCGGCGGCTTCGTCTGCCACCCTGGCGGAGCCAAGGTCATCGAGGCCTTGGAGGATTGTTTCGCCCTGACGCCGGGCGCGATGGTCCATACCCGCCGAATCCTGCGCGATCATGGCAACATGAGTTCGGCGACCGTCCTGTTCGTGCTGAGCGCCGCGCTCGACGCAGACGATCCGGGGCCTTTGCTGCTGACCACCCTGGGTCCGGGATTCACCGCCGCGCTGATGCTGATCCATCCGTGACCTGGCTGGCGGTCGTTCTCGTGCTGGTCGTCATCCAGCGGCTGTTCGAACTCTGGCTCGCCGACCGCAACACCCGGCGTCTGAAAGCCGCGGGCGCCCAGGAGTTCGGCGCGCGTCACTATCCGCTGTTCATCCTCCTGCACAGCAGCTGGCTCTCGGCGATCGCTCTTCTCACGCCTTGGGACGCCGTGCCGGAGGCCTGGCTGCTCGGCCTCTATATACTTCTGCAGATCGCCCGCGTCTGGATCATCGTCACGCTCGGCCCCTTCTGGACCACCCGCATCGTCAGCCTGCCCGGCGCTCCGCTGATCCGGACCGGACCTTACCGGTTCGTGCGGCATCCCAACTACTGGGTCGCCTCGGCCGAGATCGCGGTCTTGCCGCTGGCCTTCGGCGAGGTCGGCGTCGCGGTGGCCTTCAGTGTGTTCAACGCCGGGCTGATCGCCTGGCGCGTGCGGACCGAGACCCGGGCGCTGTCGGGTCGCCGCTAGGCTCCCGCGGCCGGACGGAGTGTCCGGCGGGGCGGATTACATCGTCATGTCCATCGCCGAGACAGGCGCCAAGGTTCCCATGACCGCCACAAGGGCGAGGAGCGCCAGGGCGAGGAGGGTTTCCACCACCAGGCTGCCCTTCAGCCGTCCCACCGCCCCCCGGACATCGTCCGGGTCGTCCAGGGCGCGGCCCAGGTCGGGCGTCAGATGGAAGCGGTTGGCGGCGGCCAGCGCCAGCATGAGGGCGAAGACGACCAGTTTCGCTGTCAGCAGCAGGCCGTAGGGCCTGGCGAGGAGGCGGGCCAGTCCGTCGGGTCCAACGAGGAACCAGCTGTTGATCAGTCCGCTGAGAACGAGCAGGGCGACCGAGGCCGTGCCAACGCCGGAAAAGCCGGGCAGCGCACGGTGGGGGCGGCGGGCGCCCTCCGCGGGCGCGCGGGCG
>JAAXIW010000233.1:0-759 GCA_012270135.1 Brevundimonas sp.
CTCTCCCCCGGCAGGGGCTTCTAGGGGCAGGCCTCCGAGCTGACGATCGGCGCCTCGCGGACGCTGAAGACGGACTGGGTCTCCTGAGGCCCGCCCCCGCCTCCGCCCCCAACCGGCCTTATTGACGCTGCTTTTCGAGGCAGACTGATCGCCAGCCCGGTCGCCGACGCGACCGGCCCTCCCCCATCGCCAAGAGAGTACGATTTGATGTTCGCCACGCTTCTGTTCGCGGCTGCGACCGCCGCCGCTCCCGCTCCGGCCGACGATTTCAAGGCCCTGTGCCTCGCCACCCGGGGCGATGTCGCCGCCGTGACCGCCGCCACCGCCGCCCAGGGCGCCTGGTCGGCTCCGGTCCAGCAGGACGGTCTGACCGTCTGGACGCACACCGCCGCGGGCGTCGAGCGCAATCTGGTGGTCGGCGAACAGGACGCGCCCGACGGCAAGCGCCAGGCCTGCATGCTGACCAGCCAGCCGGCCGAGCCGGAACTGGCCGCCGGGATCGCCGGCCTTCTGGGCGGCGTCTCCATGGCCGTCGAAACCAACCCGGGCCTTTACGCCTATGCGCCGGACGCCGACGCCTACCGCGCCGGCGACGTGACCTTCGTCCAGGTCACCAGCGAGGCGGACAGCACCAGCCTGACCGCGATCCGCGCGATCAAGTAACCCGTCGACGCCCCGGCGGGGGAGGGCGGGGGCAGGGGGGAGGTGGCGGCCGGGGGCGGGGGGGGGTGGGCGGGGCGCGAGGCGCGGGGGGGGGGG
>JAAXIW010000233.1:769-6334 GCA_012270135.1 Brevundimonas sp.
CAAGTAGCCCGTCGACGCCCGGCCACGGCCGGGCGGGCCAGAACGCACAACGCCCTCCGCCCCGCCGGCGGGGGGCGTTTCGCCGTCCGGCGCGCGCCAGCGGTTGCACCTGCGAAGGCCGGGGTCCTATAAGCGCCCGACTCTTCCCCCAAGGCGGCATCCATGAACATTCACGAGTATCAGGCCAAGCAGGTCCTGAAGGGCTTCGGCGCCCCGGTCGCGGCCGGCGTGGCCATCACCTCGGCCGACGAGGCCGAAGCGGCGGCGAAGCAACTGCCCGGACCCCTGTATGTCGTGAAGTCGCAGATCCACGCCGGCGGGCGCGGCAAGGGCAGGTTCAAGGAGCTGCCGGCCGACGCCAAGGGCGGCGTGCGTCTGGCCCGCTCGATCGATGAGGTCGTCGCCAACGCCCGCGAGATGCTGGGCAATACGCTGGTGACGGCCCAGACCGGCGACGCCGGCAAGCAGGTCAACCGCCTCTACATCGAGGACGGCGCCGACATCGAGCGCGAGCTGTACTGTTCGCTGCTGGTCGACCGCCAGTTCGGCCGTATCGCCTTCGTCGTCTCGACCGAGGGCGGCATGGACATCGAGGCCGTCGCCCACGACACGCCCGAGAAGATTCAAACCATCGTCATCGACCCGGAAGCGGGCGTCACCGAGGCGGATGTGGCCACGCTGAACGCGGCGCTGAAGCTGGACGGCGCGGCCGCCGAGGACGGCAAGACCCTGTTCCCCATCCTCTACAAGGCCTTCCTCGACACCGACATGTCGATGCTGGAGATCAACCCGCTGATCGTCATGGAAAACGGCCGCCTGCGCGTGCTGGACGCCAAGGTCAGCTTCGACGGCAACGCCCTGTTCCGCCACCCGGACATCCTCGCCCTGCGCGACGAGACCGAGGAGGACCCCAAGGAGATCGAGGCCTCGAAATGGGACCTCGCCTATGTGGCGCTGGACGGCAACATCGGCTGCATGGTCAATGGTGCCGGTCTGGCCATGGCCACAATGGACATCATCAAACTGTACGGGAAAGAGCCCGCCAACTTCTGCGACGTCGGCGGCGGCGCCTCCAAGGAAAAGGTCGCGGCGGCCTTCAAGATCATCACCGCCGACCCGCGCGTCGAGGGCATTCTGGTCAACATCTTCGGCGGCATCATGCGCTGTGACGTGATCGCCGAGGGCGTGGTCGCGGCCGTCAAGGAAGTGGGCCTCAAGGTGCCGCTGGTTGTCCGCCTCGAAGGCACCAATGTCGACGAAGGCAAGCGGATCCTGAACGAATCGGGTCTCGCCATCACCGCCGCCGATGACCTCGACGACGCCGCCCGGAAGATCGTCAAGGCGGTGGGGTGATGTTGGCGGCGCTCGCATTGGCAGCTGTCGTTGTTACGGCGGAGCCGCGATCGGCGGATACCGTCACCCCGGCAGTCGCTGCGTTCAGCACAGCTTGCCTCGACGTCCGAGGTGATCGCACGGCCTTTGAGGCTGTGGCCGATGCGCAGGGTTGGAGTCAGGTCGAAGCGGCGCCGCGAAATAACGACTGGATCGTCAGCTATCGGTCTGCCGGTCTGATCATTCGGCTGTCCCAGTATCAGATTGCGACGGCCGGGGGGGAGGCGGTCCCGGGTCGGATCTGCGCGGTCGACCGGATCGAGGCGGGCCCCGACTGGGAGCAACAGGTTTCCGCTCTCAAGGTGGACGGCCGGATTCTAGGAAAATCGACACTGCCTGATCCCGACATCTACCAGATTCCGCCGGGCATGGAGGTCAGGGTCTGGGACCTTTCCGATGGAAGTCGCATCCACGCCTCCTTTATTCCAGCCCGATCCTATCTCGAGCTTTCGATCAATTATCCGACAGGTACCTGACTCATGAAGTTGCTCAAGACCCTCGCTGCCACCGCTGTGGCCCTCGCCCTTGTCCCCGCCGTCGCCAAGGCCCAGGCGGTGGATCCGCAGCTGGCCCTGTTCCAGTCGACCTGTGTCGAGACCGACGGCAAGGCGTCGGCAGCCATGGCCAAGCTGGACGCCGCCGGCTGGGACGTGCTGCCGCCCGAGATGATGGGTGCCGACGCCCCCTTCGATAACATGCAGGCCCGCATGCAGTTTGGGGATGAAGGCATCCAGATTGCCATGACCGGCGACATGACCGACGGCCTCGGCACCCTCACCGACGGCGGTGAACTGTATCTGGCCGTGTGCGCCGTCGGCGTGATGCCCGGCGACTATGCGGCCATCGACGGGGCCGTCGCCGACTGGCTGGACATGACGCCGAACGCCGAGATGAGCAATGCCGAGCTTCGCGGCTATCCCTATACGATCGAGAATGGTCGCAAGGTCGCCATCGCGCCGGACCTGGGCGAAGATGCCCTGCTCGAACTGGCGGCGGGCGATGACATGCGGATCGTCATGACCGGCGATTCCGAGGGCGTCATCATGATCATGTATATGCGGCCCCAGCCCCGCTAGACGCGCGCGACCTTCCTCCCCCCAACCCTTGCTCGCCGCCTCGCGGCCACTGAAACCAGGTCCTCCATGTCCATTCTCGTCAACAAAGACACCCGCGTTCTCGTCCAGGGCCTGACCGGCAAGACCGGCACCTTCCACACCGAACAGGCGCTGCGCTATTTCGGCACGAAGATGGTCGGCGGTGTCCACCCGAAGAAGGGCGGCGAGATCTGGCACGGGTCCGAGGGCGAAAGCCTGCCGATCTATGCCTCTGTGGCCGAGGGACGTGACGCGACCGGTGCCGATGCCAGTGTCATCTATGTGCCGCCGGCCGGGGCCGCCGATGCCATCATCGAGGCGATCGAGGCCGAGGTGCCCTTCATCGTCTGCATCACCGAGGGTATTCCGGTGGCCGACATGGTGCGGGTCAAGGCGCGCCTCGACCGGTCGAACTCGCGCCTGCTGGGTCCGAACTGCCCCGGCATCCTGACGCCCGAGGAATGCAAGATCGGCATCATGCCGGGCTCCATCTTCAAGAAGGGCTCGGTCGGCATCGTCTCGCGTTCCGGCACCCTGACCTATGAGGCGGTCTTCCAGACCTCGAACGAGGGCCTGGGCCAGACCACGGCGGTCGGCATCGGCGGCGACCCGGTCAAGGGCACCGAATTCATTGATGTGCTGGAGATGTTCCTCGCCGACGACGCGACCGAATCGATCGTCATGATCGGCGAGATCGGCGGCTCGGCCGAGGAGGACGCCGCCCAATTCCTGATCGATGAGGCGAAGAAGGGCCGCAAGAAGCCCATGGTCGGCTTCATCGCCGGCCGCACTGCGCCCAAGGGCCGCACCATGGGCCACGCCGGCGCGGTCGTCTCGGGCGGCAAGGGCGACGCCGAGTCCAAGATCGCGGCCATGGAGGCGGCGGGCATCCGCGTCTCGCCGTCCCCGGCGCGGCTCGGCTCGACCCTGGTCGAGGTGCTGAAAGGCTGATCCTTCGGCCTTGCGCCAGGGACCATCGAGCGTATTCTAAAGCAACGGAGTTGCTCTCCGAGCGAAGGAGTGACGATCGATGCTTGCACCATCCGCCCTTCTGATCGCCCTCGGGTGCGCCCTGCCGGGCCCGTCCGGGGCGACTGCCGCCGAACCGGTCGTGCAGGCGGCGCCCGCGCCGGTCCCTGTGCTCTATGTCATCCACTACCGCCCTGGTCCGGCCTGGAAGGCCGGCCGGCCCCTGGCCGAGCAGGGGCTGGAGCGCCACGGCGCCTATATGCGCGACCTGGCCGTGCGAGGCGAGCTGCTGGCGGCCGGGCCGCTTTCCACGACCGAAGGCGGTCTCGTCATCCTTCGGGTGGAAAGCCTCGAGGCTGCGACGGCGCGTATGCAGGCCGATCCCGCTGTCGGCGCGGGACAGTTCATCGGTGAGGTCAGCGTCTGGCGTCCCGGCATCGACCCGGCCGGCCGCTTCGCCGCCGCCACCGCGGACCCGGGCGAATAGGCGATCCGCGCCGCCCTATGTCCCACAGGCGTGGCATCGGTCGGTCGAATTTCTCCGGATTTCAGCGAATTTCCGCCCTTTCGCCCCCATTCGGTCATGACCCATAAGGAAACAGCGCCTATATCAGCGGCGCCGGCTCCGCGCGGACGTGCGCGGACCGCCCAAGGGACGTGACGAGAAACAATGGCGGACGATGCCGGTCGGCTGAATCAGGTCTTTGCCGAGACCAGCTTCCTGTATGGCTCCAACGCCTCGTTCATCGAGGACCTGCACGAGAAATGGGCCGCCGATCCGGCGTCGGTTTCCGGCGAATGGCGCGCCTTCTTCGACCAGCTGCGCGACAACGCCGAGACGGTGAAGGCCGCCGGCGGCGCCGGCTCCTGGGGGCGCTCGCGCGTCTCGGATCCGACCGAGGAGGCCGCCGTGTTCGACGGCCGCTGGCCCGCTCCGAAAGCCGATCCGAAGAGGGCGAAGGCCGACGCCGCGCCGTCCGCCGGCGTCGCGGCCGAGGACATCCGCGCCGCCGCCCACGATTCGATCCGCGCCCTGATGCTGATCCGCAGCTATCGCGTGCGCGGCCACCTGCAGGCGACGCTGGATCCGCTGGGCATCGAGCAGCCGACCGAGAACCCCGAGCTGACCCCGGAGTTTTATGGCTTCAGCGAGGCCGACCTCGACCGGCCGATCTTCCTCGACGGCGTGCTCGGGCTGGAGACCGGGACGATCCGCGAGGTGCTGGCCCTGCTCAAGCGCACCTACTGCGGCAATATCGGCATCCAGTTCATGCACATCGCCGAGCCGGAAGAGAAATCCTGGCTGCCGGCGCGCTTCGAGGGCTCGGACAAGTTCGAGCAGAACGCCTTCACCAGGGAAGGCAAGCTGGCCATCCTCAACAAGCTGATCGAGGCCGAGGGCTTCGAACGCTTCCTGCACAAGCGCTTTCCGGGCACCAAGCGGTTCGGCCTGGACGGCGGCGAGGCCATGGTCCCGGCGCTGGAGCAGATCATCAAGCGCGGCGGGGCCCTGGGGGTCGACGAGATCGTGCTGGGCATGGCCCACCGCGGGCGGCTGAACACCCTGGCGGCGGTGATGGGCAAGCCCTACCGCGCCATCTTCCACGAGTTTCAGGGCGGCTCGACCGTGCCCTCGGACATCGAGGGTTCGGGCGACGTCAAATACCACATGGGCGCCAGTTCGGACCGCGAGTTCGACGGCAACCGGGTCCACCTGTCGCTGACGGCCAACCCGTCCCACCTCGAGATCGTCAACCCGGTGGTGCTGGGCAAGGCGCGCGCGAAACAGGCCTTCGACATCCGCGCCGCCAACGCCGGCCAGCCGAACGAAAAATGGGCCCTGGACCGCTCCAAGGTCGCCCCGCTGCTGATCCACGGCGACGCCGCCTTCGCCGGCCAGGGCGTGGTCGCCGAATGCTTCGCCCTGATGGGGCTGAAGGGCTACCGCACCGGCGGCACCATCCATTTCGTGGTCAACAACCAGATCGGCTTCACCACCAGCCCGCGCAACAGCCGGTCCAGCCCCTATCCGTCCGACGTGGCCCTGATGGTCCAGGCGCCGATCGTCCACGTCAACGGCGACGACCCGGAAGCGGGCGTCATCGCCGCC